>NC_009635.1:313900-627800 GCF_000017185.1 Methanococcus aeolicus Nankai-3
TTTTAATGTATTCACTGTCAATGGTCCAGTAATATCATGAGCCATTGCCGTTTCTATTTTGGCCATTACTATGTCTCCGGGAGCTACTGTTTTATTTCCTGATGCTTTTGCAAGTATTTTTTCTGCTAATGTCATTGCCATAATTTGCCTCTATTTAAATTATTTTGTTTTTAATAAACGGTATAGTGTGCTCGGAAAAAACTCTTTCCTTGAAAATCTATAAATCCAAAGGAAAAGGATTATAATATTTATATATGTGTTGTGGTCAATCATATAATGTAATACAAAATACATGACGACCCAGTTGGAACAAACTTTTTGAACACACCGATATATATTATGCCCGTATTATACATAATATACTTTCATATGTTCAATATGTATAGGATTATAAACTATAAATAATATTTGTTTATGATATAAATTATTATATAATAATTATAATAATTATGGTTAATTGACAATATATGTTCTTAAATATACAATAATTAAAGACACATATAATACTACTAAACAGTAATTAAGGCATAATTTTCCATCTGACATATATATTATAATAAAAAATATCCATACAGTTCAAAGATTTAATCCATATAATATGGCAAATATAATATATTGTAATATAATATTTATGGCCATAGAACAAACATGAATATGTAATAATTATGTCCAATAGAAACTTATATATAATATACATTCAGAAACTATAAAAAGTATTATATATTAGAAATAGCTAATAACTTTCGATATAATAAAACACACAATATTTTTTTATTTTCGTGAGGTGTAAATATGATAGACAACCAAAGACCATTGGATGCATTAGGCAAATCAATAAATACTAATGTTTTAGTTAAATTAAAAGACGGACAAACCGTAAAAGGTAGGTTAAAAGCATATGATTTGCATTTAAATGTTGCATTAGAAAATGCTAAATTCGATGGAGAAGAAAAAGAATATCCTCTCATTGTAGTAAGGGGAGACAATGTATTATTTATATCATTATAAATGACCAATATATTGGATAAAACTATATTAATATAAAAAAGATATATCTATATCATATAATTAAAACACGGTGAATTAAATGAGTAAAGGAACGCCATCACAAGGTAAGCATAACAAAGGTTCAAACCATATAATATGTAGAAGATGTGGAAGAAGATCATACCATGTTAGAAAAAAAGCATGTTCAGCATGTGGATTTGGAGCAAGTAAAAGATTAAAGACATTTGCATGGAAAAACAAAAAAATAAATGGACAAAGAGTTAGATAAATAATAAATTTAATATTTATTTATTATTTTTTTAATCAATACTATGTATTATATAACATATATGTTATTTAGGCTTTATTTTTATTTATTTTATTTTTATTTATCATCAATCTTCGGTAGTTCCCTGTATATTGTCCCTGAGAACAGATGATAAAAACCAAAGATTTTATAGTCCATTGGTTTAGCTAATCTACAAGTTCGAAGGAATTTGACTTTTCGAACATGCCATAATTTTAGAAACATTCATTAATTATAAATATATATTATAGATATTAGAATAATATATATTAAAAATATTATTAGTGATAACAATGTGTGGAATTTTTGGAATATATTCGTTTTTAAATAATGATGTTGCAAGTAAAATTTATTATGGCCTTTACGCTTTACAGCATAGGGGGCAGGAAGGTTCAGGCATAGCTACCTTTGATGGGGAAAAAATTAATTCCTACAAGGGCCTTGGTTTAGTTCCTGAAATATATACAAATGAAATATTATCGGAGCTCCATGGTTCTGTTGGTATTGGTCATGTTAGATACTCCACAACAGGAGATAGCTGTATTGAAAATTGTCAGCCATTTGTAGTAAGTAGCTCCATAGGTTCTCTCTCAATAGTCCATAATGGAGATATTGTAAATTCCGATAAATTAAAAATTGAGTTAGAAAAATTAGGGCATATTTTTATGTCTTCAACAGATTCAGAAGTTATAGCCCACCTTTTAGTTAGGGAGCTCCTAAAAACTGACGATATTGTTGAGGCAGTGACAAATATTTCAAAAGAATTAATCGGTTCATATGCCATTATAATTATGCACAATAATAAACTTATAGCTGTTAGAGGTCCAAACGGATTTAAACCACTTTGTGTAGGAAAAGATGAAGATGGTTCCTTATATGTTTCCTCTGAAAGCTGTGGATTAGATGTAATTAATGCAAAATTAATAAGAGATGTGAAACCAGGAGAAATTATAGTAATAGATGGCAATGGTATGGAATCATATAATATGATGCCTGAAAATGAAAAACCAGTGCCATCAAGCTGTATGTTTGAATATGTTTATTTTGCAAGACCTGATTCCATAATTGATGGAGTTAATGTATATGATGTTAGGAGAAATATAGGAAAAATACTTGCAAAAGAACACCCTTGCGATGCTGATATTGTTGTCCCAGTTCCTGATTCTGGAATTACCTCTGCTATGGGATATTCCGAGGAAGCCAATATTCCATATTATGAAGGCCTAATAAAAAATAGATATGTGGGAAGAACATTTATCATACCCTCGCAGGAAGCCAGAGTTTTAGCTGTTAGATTAAAGTTGAATCCCATAAAGCATCTTATTAAAGATAAAAAAGTGGTTTTAATAGATGATAGTATAGTCAGAGGGACTACTTCACAAAGATTAATCGACTTAGTAAGAAAAGCAGGGGCAAAAGAAGTTCATTTAAGAGTAGGTTCTCCAAAAATAATTTCACCATGCTTTTATGGTATAGATATGCCAACAAAAGAAGAATTAATAGGGAGCTCCAAAACGGTTGAAGAAATAAGGGAGCATATAACAGCTGATTCATTAGGTTATTTAAGTATAAAGGGATTAATAAAGGCCATAGGAAGAAAAGATTTATGTTTTGCCTGCTTAACAGGAAACTATCCTACTGAAGTATCCAATAAGTTAAACAATGTCAAATAATATTGCGTAATTTATTTAATTTTCTGATCAATCATAAACAAATATCATAATATATTTAAATATGCACCTATATATTATCAATATTTTTATTTACTTCTTTTAATTTATGTTTTGCCTTTCTTTTAAGATACATATTTCCTAAAACACCAGAAACTACTGGAAGTGGTGTGGCGACATATATAATCCCCCCAAGTATTGCAAGAAGTTTTTTATGAAGTGCAATATCTAATTCAGTTTTAGATATCATGGATTTTATAATTTTTTTTTCAGAGGTATAAACCATTTTATAGCTCCAAAGAATTATCTCCTGTAATGGCGTGGGAGCTCCCCCAAAAGATGTTTTTCTTTTAACTATGGAATTATACAACTCTTCTTTTGAATTTCCTTCAAACATGGTATATCCATTACCTACCATTTTTGCCAAATGTCCATCGCTATTCCCGATAAATGCCACAGGTTTTTTGTGATAATTATTAACAACCTTTTTTAAAGCTATATTATTTATAATTCCATCTCTATGGTATGCGTTAAATACCTCAACACCATCTAATTTTAAATTAAATATTTTATCGCCCAATGCATGACATATTGGACTATATGGATGCGGAGCTATGGCTAAACCTCCTTGCGCGTGGATTTTTTCAACAGTTTCCTCAGCAGTTAGTCCTTTTGGAATTTCCTCATTTAAATATAATCCAAGGAGCTCCCCATCTTTTGTCATTATTTCGCTTCCAACAATTACCTCTACACCATATTCTTTTTCAAGTTTTTTAGTTTCCAATCCTCCCCTTATGGTATTATGGTCAGTGATGGCAATTATATCCAATCCTTTTTTTTTAGCACTCCTAATAATGTTTTTTGGTTCTTCAACAGAATCAGGAAATGTCAGCCCCATATATTTCATTAATCCCGAATATTTAGAATGAATATGCAAATCTGCTTTTGAGTGGCAATCATTCATTGAATCCCTCTTAAATAATAAATAATCATAGTTTTATATGCATTAGTGTGAATTACCCCTCCCTTACGGACGGGGTTGAACGAAAACCTTTCGGTTTTCGTAGCCCTCGCCCTTCGGGCAAGGCTTCCTGATTCATAGGAGATACTTGCCCAGAGATTACCTTTATATAAGGTATAACTCTGAGTAGAGGTCTCCCCTCCGCAGGCACAACGGACTCTCCTAGCCCTGACTTTAATATATTCAAGGATGCGTTGTAATCCCTATCAATTTTCCAACCGCAGTTGGGACAAAAAAAGATTCTATCAGACAATCTTAAACTACTAACTACACAACCGCAGTTGAAACATTTTTTAGAAGTATAGGCAGGATTTATGAGTATTACTTCTCTACCAGCACCTTCCGCCTTATAAAGAAGTAAGTTTATAAATTTTTTCCAAGAACCATCAAGAATATGACGGTTTAAGGTCTTCTGACCTTTTTTGTTTTCAACCATTGATTTTATGTTTAAATCCTCTAAAACTATTTTATCATAATTGTTTATGTAGTATCTTGATAATTTATGTAGAAAATCATTTTTCTGATTATTTAGTTTATCATAAACCTTGATAAGTTTTAATTTGGTCTTTTTATAGTTATTAGAACCCCTAACCTTTCGAGATAGGTTCTTTTGGACTTTCTTTATTTTATCTAATGTTTCATCTATAAATTTGGGATTTTCAAACTTGTTTCCGTCTGAATCGATGGTATAACCATCAATTCCTAAATCGATACCTACAACCTTATTGGTTTTAGGTAGTGGTTTAGGTTCTTCTTCCACTTGAAAGAAAGCAAACCACTTGTTTGTTAATTCTTTTTTTATAATTACTCCTTTAATTTCTCCTTTGATTTTTCTATGTAGTTTTATAGAAATTTCTCCTATTTTAGATAGGTAAAGTTTGTTATCCTTTATCTTAAAACCTGATTGATTGTATTCTATCGTTTTATAGTGATTTTTAGATGATTTGAATCTTAATTTACCTACTTTATGTCCATTCTGTTTTAGTTTTCCCAATGCTTTGAGATTGCCCCAAAGTTTATTATTTACCATTTGAAGGGCTTTGGAATGGACTTTTTTAAGTTCAGGATTCTCCTTTTTATGCTCTGTGATTAATTTTTGAGTATCCCCTTTGTTTAGTTTCGGATTTTTAGTTTTTTGTTCTAAAAGGTAATTATAGAGGTATCTACAAATGTTTAGGTGCTCTTCTATTGTTTCTTGGATACTCTTGGATATGTAAATCCTGAACTTATAAGTTCTCATCATATTATTTACTCTGTTGTTCATCAACATATTTTTTCAACATATCGAGAGTCACTTGTCCAGATGTTGCCAGAAAATACGACGGTGACCATAGTGCATTTTTCCATAGTTTTTCTTTGACTTCTGGAAAATTACGCCTAATTTCCCGTGAAGTTATTGTTTTTAACGCATTTATGTATTTAGTAATATTCAATGTAGGTTTAGATTTGAATAGTGTATATGAATATGGTCGTCATCGCACTCCATAGCAACAATACTTACTTCAAAATTATGGGATATTTCATATACCTTCTGTTTAAGAAAATCTATTATTTTATCATTTATAAAAATATTTTTCTTCTGTATTTAACTACAATAATAAGATGATAATGCAAAGAATACACTGAATGACAACCCTTATCAAGTTTATATTTCATAATTATCACAAATATGGTATAACTATGTTTATACTATATATTTTGCCCGCATTTCCGAGCGAAGCGAAGGAAATATATAAAAACCGAAGGTTTTTATCATAATTCATCCCCTCCCTTACGGAAGGGGACTTCTTGCGGAATAAGTTAAAATATATAATAATATGTATTTTATATTATTTTACTGTTTATAAAAATAGTAACTATTCTATATTATATAATTATACTTTTTTTTATAATATTTCAATCTAAAATTTATAAAAAATTAAAAAATGTATTAAATATTTAACTTTATTCTAAAAAAATCTTAAAATTTATTTACTCTTAGGTTAAATTAATATCTATCCATATAATGCTAAAACGATTGGTATGTTGTCAATTATATCAATAACATTATAATAATATCCCTTCTCTTTAAGCAATAAATCTCCTGCATATCCGTTTATAAATGCACCACAACACCCCGAAATAAAGGCGTCATTTTTGCAAAATAATGCTCCAATTATGCCACACAATGCATCTCCTGTTCCCCCAACAGTCATACCGGCGTTTCCTGTTTTGTTTATTTTTATATTATTTTTATTAAATATTAAGTCGTATTTTCCCTTTAAAACTATTGTGGAGCTCCAAGGTATCCCATAAATATTATTTATATTATTGACATCAAGCCCCATATATTCAAATTCTTTTTTATGTGGTGTGAAAATAAAATTCTCATTGAAAATAAAATTCTCATACTCTATTACCTTTATAGCATCTGCATCAATTACAACTTTTTTGTTTAATTTATCCATTTCCATTAAAAATCCATTTACAAACTTTTTTGTAGAGTTATTTACACTTAATCCATTCCCCAAAATAACAACATTGTATTTTTTAGAGAGCTCTACAATTTCATTTATATGTTCCTCTCCAAAATAATTCCCTTCAATTTCATAGCCCATTAATTCCGGATAGTTTCTTAAAGCATCCATGGTATTTTTAACGGATGCAACAGTTACCAAATCCACTATTTTTGAAGATGCTAATGCAGATAAAATCGGAGCTCCGAAAAATTCCTTGGAGCCACCAACAACCAAAACCTTTCCATTATCTCCCTTATGTGAATCTGGATTAATCTTAGATAATGCCTTTAAATCCCCCCAACCAACAATATGCTCTGCTATTGGTGGAATGCCTATTTTTTTAAGATTGGTTTTATTTAACTCATTATCTAATTTATGTTTGTGGAATGTAATTATTAAATCCCCGTTTAATCCCTTAGTTTCGGTATCTACGGAGATTATTTTTATATTATTTGATTTATTTAAATTATTTAATTCATTTACCACAGTTTTAAATGGTTCTCGGAGCTCCCCTTTAATACCTGTTCCCAGCATGGCATCTATAATTATTACATTTTCCTTTTCTGTTTTAATATTTTTAATTACCTTTAAAATTTCATTTGGACATGCCATTTCCTTTATTTTCAGTCTAAAATCCAACTCACCGATATTTTTTAAAATCTTAAAATTTTCCTTTGATTCATAGGTTTTTATTTCCTTTTCTTTTCCAAGTAGTATTACGGTTATTTCCGAGCGAAGCGAAGGAAATCGTATAAATCCGGAGGATTTTGAGATTTTATCCATATAATCGCAGTATCCTATTAAATGACGAATCGCAACAAATCCATCTCCACCGTTGTTTCCAAGTCCGCAAAATACGAATATTTTATTTTTATTATTTTTAACTAAATAATTTACCACTTCGTCGGCGATGGATTTTCCAGCATTTTCCATAAGAACCATTTTCGGAATTCCTAGATATTCACAATTATTATCTGTAATGTTCATCTCTTTTGGTGAAATATATTTTTTTATTCCATAATTTTTTAAAAGTATGTTGTGGAGCTCTAAATTATCCATAATTTCACCATTTTTTATTTTTATTATCAATTATTATTTTTCATTGGCATATGGGTTGTATCTTTTCAGCAACAATGATAAACTTACAACTGTAATTGAACTTAATGTCATGGCAAATGCAGCGAGCTCAGGTCTAAATACTATACCATATGGATAAAGAACACCAGCTGCCACAGGAATTAACGCTAAATTATAGGCAAATGCCCAGAAGATATTTAGTTTTATCTGTTTTAATATTCTTTTACTGAGTCTTACAAACCCAACTACATCCTTTAATCTATTTTTTATTAAAACAACATTTCCGCTTTCAATTGCTATATCTGTCCCTCCTCCAATAGCCACGCCCACATCTGCTGTTGAAAGTGCAGGGGCATCATTTATACCATCCCCTACAAATCCCACATATCCATTAACATTGTTTCTAATTTTTTCAACAATTTTTGCTTTTTCATCTGGTAGCACATTGGCAAATATGTTATTTTCTACAATACCCACATTTTTACCAATTATTTTTGCAGTTTTTTCGTTATCTCCTGTAATCATATATGTGTTTATTCCCATATTTTTCAGTGCTTCGATAGTTTCCTTAGCATCCTCTTTTATTTTATCCGATATTCCAATAACTCCCTTTATTTCTTCATCTACTGCCACAATCAAAGTGGTTTTCCCATCATTTTCAAGTTTTTGGGCAATATTCTCATAATTATAATTATCCTTATTATTATCCTTATCATCTGTATTGCTATTCTTGTTATTTCCCATATATTCCTCAATAAATAATTTATTTCCAATGACTACTTCCTTACCATCAACAAATCCTATTACACCTTTTCCACTAATTGCTCTAAATTTTTCAACCTTTTTATTACTAATATCTAAATTCTGCTCCAAAGCCTTTTTTACTATGGCATTGGCAATGGGATGCTCTGAATTACTTTCCAATATAGATACCATCTTTAAAAATCCATTGGTATCCATATCTGTAATTATATCCATAACCTCAGGTTCCCCTATGGTAATAGTTCCGGTTTTATCAAATATCATGGCATTTAATTTGTCCGATACATCAAACACCCTACTATCTTTAATCAATATGCCGAGCTCAGCTCCCCTACCAATTCCAACAGTTATTGCAGTAGGTGTGGCAAGCCCCAATGCACAGGGGCAGGCCACCACAAGAACGGATATCAATATGGTTGTGGCAAACAAAAATCCATTTACAAAATGCCAATATGTGGCAGATATTAAAGCTATTATTAAAACTGTTGGAATAAAATAGCTAACAACCTTATCGGCCAAACCCTGTATTTCTGGTTTTGATGACTGAGCATTTTTGACGAGCTCTATAATTTGAGATAATAAAGTATCCTTCCCCACTTTTTCAGCTTTTATTCTCAGAGCTCCGTTGGTATTTATGGTTCCTCCAATAACTTTATCTCCTGATTTTTTTAAATTTGGAACTGGTTCTCCTGTAATCATCGACTCATCAACATAACTCTCCCCTTCAACCACAACAGCATCAACAGGTATCTTTTCTCCCGGTCTAACAACTATTATGTCCCCTATTTTTACATTTTCTATTAATACTTCAACCTCTTTACCATCTTTAATTATCTTCGCAGTTTTTGGTTTTAAACCCATAAGCTTTTTGATGGCCTCAGAAGTCTTTCCCTTTGCCCGTTCTTCTAAATATCTTCCAAGTGTTAAAAGAGTGGCAAGCATTATTGTAGTATCGTAGAACATGAATTCCTTTGGTAGAATCCCAGCAGTTACCATAACGGCGGACAAATATGCCACACCCATTCCCATTGAATACATTACATCCATATTTAATGATTTAGTTTTTAGAGAGTTAAAACCTGCCTTAAATATTGGCATTGCAACATATATCAACGGCGGTAAGGACAGTAAAAAAGCTAAATATGGCTTGTATGGAATATTTATATACATCATGGAGAATAAAACTACTGAAAAAACAGCCCCTACAATTACCCTATGCAGTTTATCTTTTAGTTCTAACTCTTTATGCTCTTCCACATCCTCTAAATTTTCATCCTCTCCTATTCCAACAACATCAAAACCAAGCTTTTCAATTTTTTTGCCGATTTCTTCAATCGAAATAACATCTGGATTAAAATCCACTTCTGCACTTTCATCTACAAGATTTACGGTGATGCTATTTACCCCATCAGTTTTGCTCAACACTTTTTCAATGGTTTTGGCACATACTGCACATGTCATGCCGGATATTTTAATTTTAACATTCATAATATTTCCCCCTAAGCCGATTTTCATTCACTATATACGCATATAACATCCCAAATAAAATATTCTAATATATTTTAATATAAATTATGTATGTATTTAAATCTTTCGTCTTGATATAAGGAACAAATTAGATATATTAAAAATGAATAACTAAGTTTAATTAATTTATTATATGTTAAGTAATTAATATTAATTAATATTAATTAATATGGTGATAAAATGGATGAGATTGACGCAATAGCAATAAATATGTTGATAAATGCCCCATTGATGTCAGAGAAAGAAATGAAATATGCAACAAATAGATTGAAAATTATGGCAAAGAAAAAAATATTAAATAAACGAGCAAAGCGATTTTTGAATAACAAAAACCGTTTAGGTGGTTTTCATCTAACAAATGAAATAAATAATATATTGGATTATTGGGCTGATGAAGCTTATATTATTTCAATGAAACTATAATTACCGAAAACTTTATATATTTGCAATACATAGGAAATAATATTCCTATTAATATAATTTCATAAGGAAATATATTTCCTAATATACGGTGAAAAATTATGAACAATATAAAATTATCCATCATATTATCAACATTACTCCTTTCGAGCAGCATTATTTTTTCAGGGTGTATAGATAGTCCACAAACTATAAAAATAGATAAATTTGAAGATTTGGGGAATAAAGGCGTAAGTATATCAATAGGCAATCCCGAGCATGTTCCCGCAGGAAAGTATGCCATGAAAATTTTAGATAATCTAAAAAAATCAAACCCTGAGTTCGCAGACAATATAACAAAAAATATTGTTTCAAAAGAAGTTAATGTTAGGGCAGTTCTAGACAAAGTTGTTTCAAAAGAAGTGGATGCAGGATTTGTTTATAGGACTGATGCATTCATGGAAAAGGATAAATTAAATATTATCAAAATCCCGGACGATGTTAGTGTAACTCCCGAATATCCAATTTCAGTATTGAAAGATAGTGACAATAAAAAATCATCAGAAGAATTTGTGAAATTTATTCTTTCAAAAGATGGTCAAGATATACTGTCAAAATATGGATTTATAAGCCCTGTGGAAAACCCAAAACCCTATGAAGTCAGTGGCATTAATGATGAAATTGTAGTTTATGCCGCAGCATCATTAACTGATGCATTTAATGAAATTGCAGACGAATTCGAGAAAAAAACAGGATGTAATGTAAAACTATCATTTGCAAGCTCTGGGTCATTAAGGCAGAAGATAGAAGGTGGCGCAGTAGGTGGGACCAATGGAGCCGATGTATTTGCCTCAGCAAGTTTAAAACATATGGACATACTTAAAAATGAAGAATTTATAGGGAATTATTCAATATTTGCAAAAAACGAGATGGTAGTAATTACCCCAAAATAATGCATGGTCGTGTGTGAAGTGGTAATATATGAAGGCAATATTATTTAAATTACTAATGGTATTTAGCATCACAGGATTTGTTGTGTTGATTATCCTACCACTTTTGGCATTATTAATCAACATATTTTCAAATCCATCATTTCAATCTATCGATTATAATTTAGTACTAAACCCATTAATTTTAAGTATTACAACATCTCTTGCATCAACAATAGTTTCGCTTTTTATAGGTATTCCTCTAGCATATATTCTTACATATAAAAAATTTCCATTAAAAGATATGTTGGATACTATTGTTAATCTTCCCCTTGTAGTGCCCCCAACTGTTGCAGGATATTTACTCCTGATAACTTTTGGAAGATATGGGTTGATAGGACACCCACTGCATTTATTGGGAATTACAATAATGTTCACGACATTTGCAATTATTGTTGCCCAAACATTTGTTGCATTGCCATTTATGATAAGGGGAGTTAGGACATCCCTTCAAGAGATTTCGCCTTCATTAGTTGATGCTGCAAAAACTCTTGGGGCAGATGAATATGAAATATTTAAGGAAATAATTATACCAATGTCAAAACCGGGCATTATTTCAGGAACAATATTAACCTATGCCAGAGCAGTGGGCGAATTTGGGGCCACTGTAATGGTATGTGGGCTTTTGGAAACATTACCAATAGCAATATATAATAATGCATTAAGTGGAAATAGGGAGGTTGCAAATATATTGGCCTTAATTTTAATTATAATGTCTTTTGGAACCTTAACTTTATTCAAAAGAATTAGCTTTGAAAAATCGATGAAATCATATCGTTATTTAAAAAGATTATTAATTAAAATTATTCCATGGTAGTCGTTGCACATTGTAGTCCTAAAATCCTGTAAAAGAGGGGCAGAGGCTTGACCACCTTTGTAGGGTTAAACCCTACTAAATAACCCCAGAATAAATTCGTGGGAGTGTGTCAAAGTAATTTTATTAAATAATTTAGAGAGATGAGGCGTATGATAAAGATAGATAATGTATCTAAAAAAATGGGGAACCAGAATATTCTAAATAATGTTAGCTTACAGGTGCATGACGGCGAGATAATGGTTTTGTTAGGCCCTAGCGGTTGTGGAAAAACCACCCTTCTTAAAATTATTGCCGGATTATTAAAACAAGACTCCGGGAATATAATTATTAACAATAATATAATTAATGACTTTCCGTCCAAAGAAAGAAATATGGGATTTGTATTTCAAGATTATGCATTATTTCCCCATAAAAATGTTTATGATAATATAGCATTTGGCTTAAAATTAAGAAAAGTTCCCGAAAATGAAATTAATATTAAGATAAATGAAATAATGGAAATTCTTGAAATTGACCATTTAAAAGATAAAAAAATTCCACAGTTGAGCGGAGGTCAGAAACAGAGGGTTGCACTAGCAAGGGCTTTGGTTATAGACCCTGATGTTTTATTACTTGATGAACCATTAAGTGCTTTGGACCCCATTTTAAGAGAAAAGCTAAGGGAAGAGTTAAAAACCATACTTAACACCCTTGGAGTTACGGGAATTTATGTAACTCATGATTTAACCGAGGCCATGATATTGGGGGATAATGTCGCAGTAATGAATAATGGAATAATACAACAAATTGAAAAGCCTGATGATATATTTTATCATCCAAAAAATGAATTTGTTGCAGAGTTTGTTGGTGTAAAGAATATATTAAAAGGAAGAATATTCGAATATGATGGGGAGGATGTAATAATAACCATAAATAATCCCAATTTAAAAGCTCCATTTAATATAAAGGTTAATAATTACCCAATATTTGAAAGAAAAAAAGAAAAAGAAATATCTTTGTGCATACATCCCGAAGAAATAAAATTAAATAATGTAAAGAATGGGGAAAATAATATAAAAGGAAAAATTATAAATATATTTCCAAATGGCTCAGTATTAAAGGTGGTGTTGGATATTGGCGGTATGGAACTTTATGCAATAACAACAAGAAATTTATTAAAATATGGCATAAATGATGAAGTCTGGATTTCATTTAATAAAGGAGCTCCCCACCCAATGTGCGGTAAAAGATGTAAAACACCAAATCGAGAATTATTGTGTAAATGTAAACCACCACAAGAAAGTTTAGATATTGCACAATAATTAAATAAAAATATAGACGATTAATTAAATAAATTAATTTAAATTAATAAAAAATATTCGTGATATTATGTCCGTTGTAACAATTAAAAAAGAGATAGACGAAATTAAAAAGAAATTGATAGAAAAAGATGCAAATAGTTTAATGGTAATAGGTTGTGGTAAATGTGCAAAAAGCAGTAAAACAGGAGGTCCAGAGGAAGTAATAGACATAAAAGAAATATTGTCAAAAAATGGATTTAAAATATTTAAAAATGAAAACTTGCCCGAGGTTTTGGACGAAGGGTTATGCAGATATAGCGATGTTCAAAAATTATCAGAGGATATCATAGATGGGTCCTTTGATTCCATACTTGTGCTTGCATGCGGAGCTGGATTAAAGGCTATTTCCGATAACTTTAATGATAAAACAATTATTTCAGGAGTAAATACAATAGGCATAGGTATAAAAGAAAATCTTGTATGTCTTGCATGCGGAGATTGTAGTTTTGATAATGGCATATGTAATAGATTATCAATAATTGAAGAAATAAACAATCACCTGAAAAAATCATATAATTAAATTAAAAAAATAAAAAAAGAATAAACTATATTATATTTTTTCAGCAGAATATAGCTCAAAAGCTTCATTATTTAATATTTTATTTTCAGTTATTTTATTTTCATCATATTTTATAATGCCTATTCCATCTTCTAAGTTTATATCTACTTCAATTATACCATCTAATTCAGATAATAAGTTTTTTATGGTTTTTACACACATATTACAACTCATTCCTTCTATTTTAAGTTTTAATTCTTTCATATTATCCCCTGTTGATGTTATGAATGTATTTTAATATATCAAAAATAGATAATGTCCCAACAACTTCATTATTATTGTTTGTGACCGGATGGGCCATGTCCTCATTTTTAATCATTTCATTTATTAAATCATCAGTTAGTTCATCTTCTTTATTTAATATCTTTATCTCATCTACAAAAAACATTAAATCTTCAACTTTTGAGTGTTTGCATCCAACCAATAAATCCAGTGCATTAACCCATCCCTCAAGTTTTTCATCTTCAACTACTGGAGCATATGCCTTTCTATTTTTATACAGTATTTGAACTGCTTCACCGCCCACTAACTCAGGAGCAAGTTTTATAAATTTATTATTCATTACATCCTTTATTTTTATTTTTGAATTCATATTATCTCCATTTTATAGTCAATATTTAACCGTATTTATTTTTTAATTTTTTACTTACTACAACTCCAAGAAGCATGGCAACTGGAACGAAAAATGATGCTAAAACATAGGCATCATATTTTACAATATGGGCATGATTTAGCCCTTCAAAAACTATCAAGGCGAGTTCTGTAAAATAAAATGCTGCAAAGATTGTATATAATCCCTCCACCGCCCTATGCATATTTAACTGAGTTTTTGCCGTTTTATGTATTTCATTTTGTAAATTTATGGTTTTATTATTTTGGGAGATATTTACATTTGTTTCAAGTATTCCTATTAATTCATTTACGGTATTTTTCATAATACTGAGCTCATTCAATAAATGTGTGAAATCATTGAGGAGCTCCCTATACTCCATACTATATCCTGCTGAATCTAAAAAGGATTTAAATTTTTGGTCGTCTAATTTTTTCGCCATATAATATTCAAATAGACTATATTTTTTTGTAAGTTTCTCTTGAAGGTTAGATATATTTTTAACACTTATCGATAGCATCGACAAATATTCTTCAAATGAATGTTCTTTATCAATATTTACATCTATTACAAGCTGATTTATATCTTGTTGTAATGATTCTACTTTTTTTGAATATTCTAAGTATAAATCATTCATTATTTCATTCATTTGTCCAACAACTTCCAACACAATTATATTGTCAATTCCGTTGATAATATTTAAATTATTTCCTTCAATTAAATATCTTCTACGATATTGTGTAGTGTTGTAGTTTGTGGTTATAGTTAGCCCGTTATATTCTATTTTTTCTCCATCTGGAACTTCTATTGGCACATTTATTGCAATATCAAATTCATAATCGCTAAAAATGTCCCCTACCTTATTCTTATTGTTATAATAGTCATTAAAATCATTATACCACAATTGAAGGTTTTTATGTGCCTCATCTTCTTTGAATTTAATCAATATATCATTTTTAATCCCATATCCGCTATTTTTTAATCTATATGTTTTATCAAGGAGCTCCTCAATAATTAAATCAGAAGATTTAGAATTTCCTTCAATCATACCTTTGTTAAATAATATATGAATTTTTAAAAAATGGCTATTGATATTATTTGGAATATCTTCATATTTTTTAATGTTTCTGTTAGAAAGCATTAATGGAGTATCCATTTTTTTCCAATTTTCTATATATTCATTCGATACATAAAGTCCGCAAAAACAATGCCCGTATGTTTTAATCTCATGTTTTACATCGGGGCAGGGGCAGGGCACATTTCCGAGCTTGCAGGGGCAGTATTTTATTCCGTTTTCTTGATTCTT
This sequence comes from Methanococcus aeolicus Nankai-3, assembly GCF_000017185.1. Classification (NCBI taxonomy): domain Archaea; kingdom Methanobacteriati; phylum Methanobacteriota; class Methanococci; order Methanococcales; family Methanococcaceae; genus Methanococcus; species Methanococcus aeolicus. The sequence goes on from NC_009635.1 coordinate 329,770, forward strand.
TAACTGGGTATTAAGCACATTTAAAACATAATCTTTATCAGGATTTAAATAATAGCCACTATATTCACTGAATAATTCAACTTTATTATAATATTCTATCAGATTATTTTTATCATTACTATCGTTATTATGCTTGTTATGTTTTGCAAAATCAATAAATGATTTTTCGGTAACAGGTGGCTTTAACAATTTTTTATTTAATAGTTTTTCTAATTTTTCTATGTTGTAGCCCACAATTATCTCATTGCCCAGTACAATGGATGGAAATGCAATATTTTTAATATCTCCAATATTATTGAAGACTTTAAATTCCTCATTTAAATCAGATTCTTCAATATCTTCTATATTTATTAATTCAAATTTAATATTATTATATTCCAAAATATTCTTTAAAATATTGCATAGTGGGCATGTTGAATTTACATATAATTTTAATAAATTATTGGCCATAGTTTCATTATTTTTTTTAGTTATTTTTTTAGTTATCGTATTATGTGTTATTTATTATTCTGTTCCCGCAATATTATCAATCTATCGGTGCAGGTAAAACAGGGGTCGCAACTTGCCACTATAAGCTCGGCATCGGACACATGATAATCTTTTAATACTTCCTCCATACATGCCAAATTTGTAGCTGTGGGAGTCCTGACCTTAGCCTGTCTTACTCTACCTTCGTTATCTACTCCATATGTATAATATTGCTGACCTCTTTGTGCCTCAGTATAACAATCTATCGGTTTAAATTCCTTTATCTCATAATTTGGATTATAAAATTTTTCAGGGAGACTTGGGAGCTCCTTTAATGCCTGTTTTATTATTTTAACACTTTCAATACATTCGTAGAATCTAACGGCTACTCTTGCATATACATCGCCATCATCAAGAATTATCTCATCGAACTCAAAACAGTCATATTCAGGCACATAGCCCATTTTTCTCATGTCGCTTTTTATCCCACTTCCCCTTGCAGTCGGTCCCAAAGCATGGTATTTTGCCGCTGTTTTCCTATCTAAAACCCCAATATCTTTCATACGAGAAACTAACAATGGGTCGTTAATGGTCCTTCCAATTATTTTATTTAATGCATCTTCATATTTTTCCATTCTTTCAAGATATGCTGAAATCTGACTGTCTTTTATATCGCATCTTGGTCTTATTCCTCCTATAATTGGGCATGAATACTGAACCCTACTTCCACTTATATCAAATAATGTTTGCATTATTGGCTCTCTTAGCATGAATGCCCTCATTGACATTGTTTCATGTCCAAGAATTTCAAAGGCATGCCCAAATAGTAGCGTATGTGAGTGTAATCTTTCTAATTCTTCAACTATTACTCTTATGTGGTTTGCACGCTCTGGAACTTCTATATCGCTTCCTATCTCACATACCCTAACAGCACTCCAAAGATGTATATGGGAACATATTCCACAAATTTTTTCAGTTAGGATTGTTGCTTTTTCAGGAGGTAGTCCTTCCATAAGTCGCTCTATGCCTCTATGATTAACCCCTATGGTGAGCTCGGCATCTTTTATAATTTCGTCTTCTATAAATAATCTTAATCTATGCGGTTCCAATATTGCAGAATGAATAGGTCCTATTGCAATTTCTCCTTCATACATAATATTACCTTACTAATTTTTTTAATAATTTAATTATCATTAATATTTTTTTATTCCATTTTCTTTTATTAAAGTAATTTTATATTATATTTTTCATTATTAATTATGATAGATTATTTTAATATATATTTTTATGCTTTTGCTTTTTATGGTATTATACAATTGTATAATTAAAGTGCTGTGTTTGTTATTTATATATATAATTTTTAACACAATAAAATACAGTGCTTTCGAAAAAATTGTTTGGATGTGTTTAAAAATTATCTAGCATAATTTTAATTATGATTATAGAAGTGGGAGCTCCGGAGCTCCAATATAAATATGATAATACTAATTATAGATATTTTCGAAAGTAGTATAAAAAGGTGAAAATATGACAATAAAATCAACAGATTTAAACCCAAAATTCACGGAGAAAATAATTGAAGCAGGAGAAGCTATTGGGGAAGGAGATATAATAAGTTCCTTTAAAAGATGCTACCAGTGCGGAACATGCACAGGAGGATGCCCAAGCGGTAGAATTACAGCATATAGGGTAAGACAGCTAATTAGGTCAGCAATGTTTGGATTGGGAGACTATGTAAAAACCGAAGACCTTTGGAAATGCACAACATGCTACACATGCTATGAAAGATGTCCAAGAGATGTTAAAATCACAGAAATTATAAAGGCTATGAGAAATGTTGCAGCTCAAATGGGATATTTAGCAACAGCTCACAGAAAAACCTGTTTATATGTATTCCTTACAGGACATGCTGTTCCAGTAAATGACGAAATAAAAGAAGTAAGAAAGAAAATAGGATTAACCGAAATTCCACCTACAACTCATAAATATCCAGAAGTAGTTGAAGAAATGAGAGGTATAATGGAAGATTTAAAATTATGTGAAAAAGTAGGAATATGCCCAACAACTAAAAAATTACAGGAGCTCACCCCAATGGATTGGAGCGATATGAGTGAATAATCAGCATAAATACAAATAATAATGACCAATAACTAAAATATTATATAATAATCTTATATATGGTGAAAAGATGGACGATATGGAATTTATATTCTTTTTAGGTTGTATTGCACCAAACAGATATCCGGGTATTGAAAGTGCGACATATAAAGCATTAGATAAATTAGGAATAAAATTAAACCCATTTGAAAAGGCATCATGCTGTCCAGCGCCTGGAGTTTTCGGTTCTTTTGATATGCCAACATGGTTAACATTGGCAGCAAGAAACCTATGTGTAGCAGAAGAAAAAGAATTAGATGTTTTAACAATTTGCAATGGATGCTATGGTTCATTGTATGAAGCTAACCACTTACTCCATGAAAATGAAATAGCAAGAGAAAAAGTAAATAAAGCTCTTTCAAAATATGGATATGAATTTAAAGGAACAATTAAAGTAAGACACCTTCCAGAAGTTTTATACTTTGATTATGGTGCTGAAAACATTGCAGAAAAAGTTGAAAAACCGATTGATTTGAACATTGGTGTTCATTACGGTTGCCACTACTTAAAACCAACAGATGTAAAACATCTTGAAGGGGCAGAAAGACCAAAATCATTCGATGCACTTGTTGAAGCAATTGGAGCTAAATCCATGGATTACAGGGAAAAACAAATGTGCTGTGGTGCTGGTGGTGGAGTAAGAGCAAGAGATTTAAAAACATCATTAGAAATTACAGAAACAAAAATTAAAAACATGCTTGCTGTTGGTGTGGATTGTATTACAGAAGTATGTCCATTCTGTCATTTACAGTTTGATAGAGGACAAATCGACATCAAAGAGCAGTTAGATAGAGAATACAATGTTCCAGTTATACACTACTCCCAGTTATTAGGTTTAGCTATGGGAATGAAACCAGAAGAAGTGGCTTTGGATTTACACTTTATTTCCTGCGACCCAGTTCTTGAAAAATTAGGATTAAAATAAATAATAATTAATAACTATAAAATTAATAATTAATTAATTTTTTTCTCTTTTTCCACTATTGGATTTCGTTTTTATTTTCAATAGGGCATAGTCAATGAGAAAAGCTTATTCGTTAAATATTTCATTAATGCAAAAAGTCCTTATTGACTATTAGTATGTTCAAAAAGTTTGTCCCCCATAGGTCAGAAAATCATGGAGATATATTTAAAATATCAGTAATATTTTACATATAATAATGTTTTATTATTGCAAAAAGTTCTTGAACATACTGTATAATTTATTTTAGATGTCTATTTTATATATGTTCATAAAAAAGTTTTATAATATTTGTGAATTTAAACCTATTGAATACAGAGAAATATAGAATTTGTTGGTATGGGAATTTGTTGGTATGGGAGCTCCCGAACATACAAATATATTGTTATTACGATATCGGAAATTATTAATATTATTATATCGCAGTTATTGTTATTATTAAAATATGTATAAAATTTAAAAAATTAAATTTAAAGTGATATATATGGATTTTAAAAGAATAATTTTAGCAGGGACTTCTTCAATGGTTGGAAAGACCACAATATCCACGGGGATAATGAAAGCACTTTCAAAAAAATATACAATTCAACCCTATAAAATAGGACCAGATTACATTGACCCAACATACCATACAACAGCCACTAAAAACCAAAGTCGGAATTTGGACTCTTTTTTTATGGACGATGGCCAAATAATGGAGTTATTTAAAAGAAATTCTAAAAATAGCAATGCCGATATAAGTGTTATAGAGGGTGTTAGGGGACTATATGAAGGTATTTCCCCATATAATGATATAGGAACTACGGCCTCAATCTCTAAATCATTAAATGCTTCCACAATATTGATAGTTGATGGAAGAAGCCTAACACGAAGTGCCGCAGCAATTATAAAAGGGTTTAAAAGCTTTGACACAGATGTAAATATTGATGGAGTAATATTTAATAAAATTAGGGGGGAAAAACATTATAAAAAATTAAAAGAAGCTATAAATTATTATGTTCCAGATATAGAAGTTATCGGAGCTCTACCGCGAGATGAAAAACTTGAAGTATCTCAAAGACATTTGGGGCTTGTTCCAACCCCAGAAAATAGGGAAAAACTTAATAATGATGTGGAGCTTTGGGGAAAAGTTGTTGAAGAACATCTTGATTTAGATAAAATAGTTGAATTAAGTAATAGATATGAATTAGAGGAGGCAGAGGCAAATAATACAATAAATACAACAGAACATACCAAATTATATGAATTAAATAAAAATAAATGCACAGTAGGGGTTGCATATGATGAAGTTTTTAATTTCTACTATTGGGATAATTTTAAAGCATTAGAGGATAATGGGGCAAAAATAAAGTTTTTTAGTCCTTTGAATGATGAATATATTCCAGATTGCGATGTGTTGTATTTGGGCGGAGGATATCCTGAAATTTATGCCAATGAATTAAATAAAAATAAATCTATGATGGAAAGTATTAAAAATTTTGATGGAAAAATATATGGCGAATGTGGAGGTTTAATGTATTTAACTAATTCAATAAATGGCATTAAAATGACGGGGGTTTTGGACTGTGATTCAATTATGACAGATAGAGTGCAGGGGTTAAGTTATGTTAAAGCAACTTTTATGTCGGATTGTATGGTAGGTAAAAAAGGAGCGGAATTTAAAGCACATGAATTCCACTATTCAAAATTAATAAATATAAAAGAAAAATCATTTGCATATGATATAAATAGAGGAACAGGGATAATAAATAATAAAGATGGCATAATTAAAGACAATAGGATATTGGGCGGATATGCACATCAACATTGTGTAGCAAATCCTTATTTTGCATGTTCTTTGGTAAATAATATTTAATAATTAAAAAAATAATGTAAAGAAATTATAATGTAAATATAAATATAAAAAATGGGAAAATATGTGGTCTAAATCGATTTTAAAACATGGGTATGAATTGGCTATTGATACCAATGCCGAAATATTTATAATATTTACTGAATCAGGTCTGACTTATGAAATATTTAAGGAGCTCCAATTAAAAAAATCAGAAAATTTAAAAGTAATAATGGCCACACCCAATAAGGATACCTATTTTAAATTATGTAATGAAAAAGGAATAATACCAATATTAATGAATTTTAGAAATAAAAATAAATCAATCATGATAAATCAATGTATCGCAAAGCTATTGGAAAATAATCTTGTAAAAAAAGATGATTTAATAGTTTCTGTATATGGTATCCCAAAAGTCATAGGCGGAACAGATACAATTTCATTAAATAAAGTAGGTAAATCAAGTCCCATATTGAAATTTTACCAATATGTTGGCACATTGGATGCTTCAACGGGTCGGGTCCTCACAGAATTATTGAATATTGCCATGGAGCTCGGGGTTGAAGGGAGAGAAGGGCAACCCGTAGGGGCAATATTTGTGGTGGGCGATACCGAAAAAGTTTTAACTATGTCAAGTCAGCTTATATTAAATCCTTTTGAACATCATGATGCAATAATATTTGATAGTAAAGTAAAGGGAACAATAAAAGAGCTATCTACCATAGATGGGGCATTTATAATTAATGAAAAGGGCAAAGTAGTTTCTGCTGGAAGATACCTTGATTGCACCTGCGGACATATTATAATTCCATCAGGATTGGGTGCAAGACATTATGCTGCTGCTGCTATCTCAAAACATACAAAGGCAATTGCAATAGTGGTATCTGAAAGCGGGGGAGTAATTAGGGTGTTTAAAGATGGCAAAATATTTGTAAAATTAGAATCGGCATAAATTATAAATCGACGGACACTAATTTAATTATATATTAAGTTGGTTTTTAGAAATATATTTTATAAAAATTTATATAATATTATGATATTGTTTTATAGGTCAATTATAATGAAAATATGATATTCTAATACGGGATATATTCAAGAACTATTTATGATAATAAAATACTGTAAATATTAAATAGAATATAGTGAATCGACGAACATCACAGCAAGATATTGATTAAACAAATCTATCAAGATTGTGACTCGAACCATAGGTTTGATTTTCTTATTGGATATATAAGGACTTTAACTATTAATTAACAATATTTAAAATTCAAAATAAACGAGGATAAATATGACATTGGCAGAGGAAATATTATCAAAAAAAGTAGGAAAAAAAGTAAAAGCAGGAGATGTTGTAGAAATAGATATAGATTTAGCAATGACTCATGATGGAACAACACCATTATCTGCAAAGGCATTTAAACAGATAACCGATAAGGTATGGGACAATAAAAAAATAGTCATAGTATTTGACCATAATGTCCCAGCAAATACATTAAAAGCCGCAAATATGCAAAAAATTACACGAGAATTTATAAAAGAACAAAATATAATAAATCATTATTTGGATGGTGAAGGCGTATGCCATCAAGTGCTACCTGAAAACGGACATATACAACCAAACATGGTTATAGCTGGTGGAGATAGTCACACATGCACCTATGGGGCATTTGGGGCATTTGCAACAGGATTTGGGGCTACCGACATGGGGAATATATATGCAACAGGAAAAACTTGGTTAAAAGTTCCAAAAACCATAAGAATAAATGTTAATGGAGAAAATGATAAAATTACTGGAAAAGATATTATTTTAAAAATTTGTAAAGAAGTTGGACGAAGTGGAGCTACTTACATGGCACTTGAATACGGCGGGGAAGCAATAAAAAAATTAAGTATGGACGAAAGAATGGTTTTAAGCAATATGGCTATCGAAATGGGCGGAAAAGTTGGGCTTATCGAAGCCGATGAAACCACATATAATTACCTTAGAAATGTAGGAATTAGTGAAGAAAAAATATTAGAATTGAAAAAAAATCAAATAACCATTGATGAGAACAATATAGATAATGATAATTATTATAAAATTATAAATATAGATATTACAGACATGGAGGAGCAAGTGGCATGCCCTCACCATCCCGATAATGTTAAAAATATTTCGGAAGTAAAAGGAGCTCCCATAAATCAGGTGTTCATAGGTTCATGCACAAATGGTAGGTTGAACGATTTAAGAATAGCCTCAAAATATTTAAAAGGAAAAAAGGTTCATAATGATGTTAGATTAATAGTAATACCTGCTTCAAAATCAATATTTAAACAGGCATTAAAAGAAGGATTAATTGATATTTTTGTAGATGCTGGAGCTTTAATTTGCACCCCCGGATGCGGTCCTTGTTTGGGGGCCCACCAAGGAGTTTTAGGAGATGGTGAAGTTTGTTTAGCCACCACAAATAGAAATTTCAAAGGAAGAATGGGAAATACGACAGCGGAAATATATTTATCCTCCCCCGCTATTGCCGCAAAAAGTGCAATTAAAGGATATATCACAAATGAATAAAATAATAAATTTTGGGAGCTCCCAATTTATATTTTTTGCCCTACAATTATATTATCTTGCACCCTATTTATTTTAACATTTACAGTTTTTCCTTCTAATTTCTGGTAATTTTTATTTATATTAATTATTTGAATTATCCTATTTTTTGCCACCCCCATAACTTCACCAGTTACTCTACCATCTAAAACTACCTTAGTTTTTACAACCTCATTTAATTTAAATGGACTTGGCAATTTTTTTCTTTTATGGGTACCAAATGCTTTAAATTTTGATAAATCAAGATTAACAGTTATGCCTTTATTTTTATATTCTTGCTCATACTCCCTTAATAATTCGTAGAAGGCATTTAATTTCCAGCTTTTCATTTTTTTAATTTTTCTACCAAATTTATAAGATAAACACATCTGAACTCCCAATATAGGGTTTTTCTTTTTAGTAATTGGATTTATTATATTTTGGGGATTTTTTTGTTCTAACTCCACAGCAAAATCAATTACTTTTTTAAATTCCTCATCATTTATATTTGGCAATAATAAAGATGTTACCAACAAATGTATTTTTGAGTTTTTTATATATTCTGCAATATCCAATATTTTATTTATATCGTATGTTTTACTACCTGATAGCATTCTACTTTTTATTTCATCTATGGCATTTATTGACAGATTAATCCGATGTAGTCCAGCTTCTTCCAATTCATCTATTAATTTATAGGATAAATTTACACCATTTGACTGCATAGATACTAATCCGTCTCCCTTTTTATTAATTTCATTTAAATTTTGAATTAACTCCGGAAGTGGATAATATAAAGATGGTTCGCCTTGCCCATCAAGATGTGCCTCAATTCGTTTATTTCCTTTAAATTCAACTATTTTTTTATACTCCTCAACTAAATAATCCATATCAACATAATAATCGTTTTTTCTTGTTTTGGAGTGTTTTCCCTCATCTACGGAACAGAATGGACAATTTATATTGCATCCACTTAATCCTCTAACTTGAATTATATTCGTGCCCCTATCAATTAAACCAAATGCCGTATGCCCAATTAATGGTATTTGGGAGCTCCCTGAAATATAGTATGTTTTTCTATTTGTATATTTATTTACTAAATTTTGGGATACATTTATCGATATTAAATTTAATATGCCTGATTTTAAGGATTCTATTCGTTTTTTATGAATGTTTTTTAATAAATCATGGCTAAAAAAAAGTTTATTGTCTTCTAAATAAGTATCGTAATCCAATATAACTGCTGTTTCATAATTTTTGTTTATCTCAATGACTAATTTATTTTTATATTGCTTTACATCTGTAATCATTTTAAAATTGTTAAAATCGATAAAATCATTATTAATATCCATAATATCCCGAGGTTATAATCTATATATCTTATATGAATTCATTGTATTTTTATTGTTTTTATTGAATTTGTTAATTATATGAATTTAATTTCATTATTATTCAAATTATTATTGGTATTGTTGCTATTGTTGCTATTGTTGTTTTTATTGACTGTTTTGTTTTTTTTATAGTTTTTTCCCCTTTTATTATTTCGTTTTTTATTTGTTTTTTGTTTATTTGATTTAATTCTATTTACTATTTTTCTATTTAATGGGCTTCCACATACATCACAAATATCATCATTGTAATTTAAATCGTACATTTTTTTACAGCCTTTGCAAATTAATTTCCAGACAACTCTTCCATTAATTCCTTCAAATATTATGTTCTCTGTTTTTATGTTGAATCGTTCCGATACATTTTGAAGTCCATAATCGTCGGTATATAGCACACCATTTAAATCAATGGCAAGGGCAAGTATTTCTATATCATTTTTAGAAAGAGTATCTCCTGTTATATCTATTGCCATTTTTCTAACTTTTTCGACAGTCTCTGGTTCCGGTTCTCTTATTTTTAATTTTCCATATTCTATGGAGAGCTCCACAACCTCACTTTTAGTAATTACTTCATCTATTATCCCGCGGGTTGCATAATGTATTCCCTCTTCTATTGAAGGATTATATCCATGTATAAAAGACGATGCATCAAGTATTTTCAAAAATACCACCATAAATATCCAATTATAAAACTTCAAAAATTTTCCTTTGGAAAATTTTTTACAGTCGTAAAACTTACTATGCAAGTTTGAGATTTTAAAAATAAAAATATAATTAATTTAAATTATTAAAATTAATTTAAAAATAAAAAAGTATAGATGATAATAGTTAATAAATTATAATTTATCAATATCGGCAACTTTTTCTTTTAAGCTTTTTTCCTCTTCTTTTTCCACTTCTGCACCTACTTCTTCGTATTCTTCGTCATCATTGCCACTTTCTACTACTGCTGAAATAGCCACATTTTCTTCTTTTTTATTTCCTTCTATGTCCCTAAAACTTATGCCAAATTCCCCGTTTAAGTTAAGTTCCCCCAATTTAAACTTTGACAATTTTAATGTTTTATTTATGTCCATTCTTATTATTAATTCTTTATTACTTAATGAATCTATTAACTGTCCAACATCATCTTTTGCCATATTGTCACCCATTATATTTTTGTTTTTTATGGTATATAATATTTTTTAATAGATTTTACTTAAATATTCCGTAGGAGCTCCCTAATAGATTCCTCAACATTTTTTGCCTTTACAACACCTGATGCCAATAAAACACCATCAGCCCCGAGCTCCATAGCAGCAGATACATCCTCCCCTTTTGATATTCCTGCCCCACATAATATAGTTACAGTTTTATTTAATTTTCTTACTTCATTTACGGTATTTTCTACGATTTCAGGGTTGGCTTTGGATACTGGAATACCTGAACCTATTAATTCTGGCGGTTCTATTGCCAACATTGTAGGATTCATCACAGCTACGGCTTTTGAAACTACAATATTATTTGTGCATACAACAGATTCAAAATTATATTTATTTGCTAAATTTATGGCCTCCTCTAAGTCGGCTAAAACCATTCTTTTTTCCGAGTGATTTAACAAACTTCCATTTAAACCACAATCTGCAATTGTTTCTGCAAATACATACCCGGTATTACTTCCAGCACCCACTGCATCAAAATGTTGGGCATAAACTGGAATATTTACATTATCCTTAACTGTTTTTAAGTCTAAATATTGGGGGGCTACACCAATTGAAATTCCGCTTTCTTCCGAAATTTTTTCACATGCTTTTGCTATATTTAATCCTTTTTTTCCCACACTTTCTGAATATGTTTTATAATTTATAATGATAATTGGAGAGTTAATAATAATCACCATCGATTGAATATTATTATATACTTATTTTATTTTTATAATTATAATTAATTATTAATTTTTTATTTTTTAATTACTTTTAAAGCTTCTTCCACATCCGCATTTTCATGAACAACCATTGCCGTAGCCTTTGTAATTCCAATAACATCTTTATGCTGGAAGACATTTCTACCAGAAGCTACACCGGCCCCTCCTGCTTCAATAGAATCTTTAACCATTTGTAAATATTCCGCATCTGTGGATTTTGCACCGCCTGCTATAATAATTGGAGCCGGGCAACCTTTTACAACATCCTTAAATGAGTCAATATCGCCTGTGTAATTTGTTTTTATAATATCTGCCCCCAATTCTGCCCCCAATCTTGCAGCATGAGCTACAAATTCTGGGTCTTTTTCGTCCGTTATTTTTTCTCCTCTTGGATACATCATAGCAATAAGTGGCATGCCCCAGTATTCGCATGTTTCAGCTATTTTTCCCAAATCTTGGTACATCTGGCAATCTGTGGGAGCTCCCATATTTACATGCACAGAAACAGCATCTGCCCCCATTCTTATGGCTTCCTCCACGCTTGTAACTATTACTTTTTCGTTTGGGTCGGGGGATACCCCTGTTCCTGCGGATAAATGTATTATTAAACCGATATCTTTGCCGTATCCTCTGTGCCCGTGTCTAACTATTCCTTTATGAACCAATACAGAGTTTGCACCGCCCTCTGCAACGGAGTTTATTGCAGTTCGCATATCCTTTAATCCTGCAACAGGTCCAGATGATACACCATGGTCCATAGGAATAATTACGGTTTTTTCTGATTTTTTATCGAATATTCTTTCTAATCTTATTAATTTTCCTGTATTTTTGATATTGTTAAACATTTTCATAATTCCACCGACTAACATAATAATATTTATGATATAATGACATATTTCAATTGTATTTGTAGTTTATATATTATAGTCTGTTCGAGAACTTTTTGCATCTCAAAATCGCAAAGCGATTTTTACGATTTTAAAAAAGCAAAGCTTTTTTATAACAATGTCTATTGTATAATCCAATATTGTAAAGTATTATGTTTAAATATTAATATACTAAGACCTTAATGGAACAGACCTTCCGAACAGACTATATATTTGATATTATTGCTTTGTTATATAATTTATTATTATATAAATTATTCTATTCGATATATATCGACTGGAACATTTATAAACTTCTTTTTATGGAATTCGTATATTTTTGATATCTTAAAATCCGCTTGAAATATATTTGTGATGTTTCTGTTTTTACTTTCTATATAATTTATTATAAAATCTCTTGTGGGTGTGTTATGTATTGTGTATATTATATCCCCTAATTCCAATGCCTTCTCTAAAAATATCCTATCTGCATATTTTTTTTGTGAGCCGAACGGTGGATTTTGTATTATTATATTTTTGGCTTTATTGCCCTCTTTATTATTTTCATATAATTTATATTTGCTTATAAATTCCATATCAATATTTTTTACATCCTCTTTGATAAATTGAATATTTTTAACAATATCTGTTATTTCGTCATTAGAGTATAATTTATTTATTATTTCAAGGTTTTTTAAATTTTTTAAATTATATTGTGCCGTATTTAGGGTTTCTTCGTCAATATCAATTCCGATTACTGAATTTGCACCCATTAATTTTGCACCTATTGAAAGTTTTCCAGTTCCACAACCCAAATCAATTACAAAATTATTTAAAATATCTTCTTTTGCAAAAAATAATATTTCACTTGCCAACTTTCCTTCCATCGTATATTGTTCTAAATTTGATTTTGGATTAGGGTGCGGTTTTAAATTATCTAAAATCATTTCTAAATATCTTTTTTTCATAATCTCACAAAATATCGGCATAAATATATAAAAAATTTAAAAAAAATAAAAAAGAAATTATAATGCGTCAAGAGTCATTTCCATAATTTTATCAACTGCTTTGGCAAGTTTTGGCGGTAATCCTTTTATATCGACACTTAAAAATCCTTTTATAATTAAAGAGGTAGCTTCGTCCACTGTTAATCCTCTTGACATTAAATACATCAATTGGTCTTCTGCGATTTTTCCAACTGCGGCTTCATGAGACAAGTCAAGGTTTGTTTTTTTAGCTTCCAACTCTGGAACAGCATGAATATGTGCATCATCTGATAATATGAGTCCTCTACATTCCAAATGTCCTTTTACATCATCATTTGCACCTACAAGATGCCCTCTTGCGATTATCTTGGAGTTATCTACTACAATAGTTCTTGAAATCATATCCGCAGTACTGTTTTTACCATCTAGAATTACTCTTGAACCCATGTCCATTACAGAATTTCCTGACCCATATGCCACGGTTTGGAATGTTGCACTTGAATTATCTCCTTTACAGTGTGCCGTAGGATAGCTTTGAATGGATTTAACCGGTGATAGTACTACATAATTACTTATAAATACTCCGTTTTCCTTAATTTGAAGTCCTGTTCTTGGTCTTACATGAACATTTTCTCCCCAATCATGTATCATAGTGTATGTTAATTTTGCATCTTTTCCTACATAGAATTCTGAAACTCCAATGTGGAGTCCGGATTTAATATGTGGTGAGGTTGCACAACCTGTAATTACATTTAATTCTCCTCCTTCTTCCACAATTATTATATTATGAACATTTTGAGAGGAGCTCTCTTCACCAATTAATAAACATGTTTGTAAGGGTATGGTTTCTTTTACTCCCTTTGGAACCCTTATAAAAAATCCTTCTGTTAGTTCCAATGCAGTTCTTGCTGCATATTTGTCTTTAATATCAACAACATTCCATAAATATTCATCTAAATTATATTTTTCCAATGCCTCAGATATTGGTATCATTTCAATTTTTGATTCAATTTTTGAATAAACTGCTTTATTATTTACTTGAAGATATGAACCTATGGTTGCTTTTTCCTCGGTATCGATTCCAAGTTGTGCTAATTTTGATTTATATTCTTCATCAAGTTCGGCAAAGGAATCTATTGATATGCCTCCTTTTTCTATTTTATAGTCTTCAAGATTGATATCTTCTCCAAATGGTGCCGGAACATCTTTATATTTTTGTGCCTGTTCCAGTATTTTTAATGTTTTTTCTTTTGATAGCATGCTATGCACCTCTTATATCCGTGGTTTATTAGATTATTAAGAATTTCTCTTGGATTTCCAGAACATGAAATTACTCCATCACATAAAACATGAGCTTTATCAACTTCCATAAAATCTAAAATATGTCCCATGTGTGTGATGATTAAACCACTTTTATTTCTTTCACAAATTTTCAGTTCTTTATCGAGCAATTTATTAATTGTATTTCCAATTAATTCTACATTCTCAACATCTACTCCACTATCTGGTTCATCAAACATGATAAAATCTGGATTTTGGGAATATATTTGAAGTATTTCAGACCTTTTTACCTCTCCTCCGGAGAATCCTACATTTACCTCCCTATCCATGAACTTTTCAAAGTTCAAATGTTTTACCATTTTTTCAACATCTTCCCAATCTCTTTTTGATATAATTTTTAAAAGATTTTTTAACTTTACTCCTGAAATTGCAGGTGGGCTTTGGTAGGATATACCTATTCCAAGTTTTGCCCTTTCATGCATCGGCATGTCCGTAATATCTTTTCCATTAAAATAGATGCTACCATTTGCAACCTCATATTTTGGATTTCCAAGTATTGTATTTATCAATGTAGATTTACCTGCTCCATTTGGACCAAATAATACATGAGTTTCTCCTTTTTCGATGTGTAAATTAATATCGGTCAATATTTCTTTATCTCCTATTTTTACACATAAATTTTCAATTCTAAGCATCTGTTAATCACCATTTTGATAAATAAGATGTATTCGGAAGTTTATCCTCGCAGGTCATAAATATTTGTGATACTCCATTAAATTTTATTCTGCGGAGCTCCGAACGAACTACAATAAAATATTTTGAAATGTATTTAATAAATATATATTTATTATTTTTAGTTATATGGCATATATAAATAAACAACAGAAACTATAATTCCAAATATCTATCATTTACTACATATAATATATGTCACAATAAATTATATTTTCGACCTATTTAAAAATTGTTTATTATAAAATACAATATTATTGATTACAATCTTTATTTATAAATAGATGTTGATTTATGATTTAATATTACAAAAAATTATTAACATAATTATATATTTTAATCGTTAGTATCGACATATTTTAAAATTATTTCTCTTATATCATCTACGCCATCTAAAATTGTAATGCCGTCCATTTTTCTTAATTTATCAACATTCTCTACATCTTCTTTTCTAATATATAACTTCAAAGTTTTTCCACTGGGAATTATTGTTTCAATTTCTCCCATTTTATTATCTGGTGGGTAAATATATGTAGGAACCTTTGCTTTAATACCTTGGGCAATGGAATTTGTAATAAGAGTATCGGCTATGCAATGAGATACCTTTGCAACAGTGTTTGCAGTGGTTGGAGCTACGATAAAAATATCATATTTTCCAGTTTGCAATTTTCCCGGTAAAAATGGGGCATTTGCATCTACTTCTAATCTAATGTCATAGAATTCATCCATTATCAAATTCCAAAGTTTATACCACTTTAAAACAGCCTTTGCACTTTTTGAGGCATATACATCAATATCTAAATTATATTTATTTTTTAAATCAATCATCATATGGACTATTTCCTCTATCTTATCTCCACATCCGGTAATGCCCCATGCAATTTTAACCATGATTTCACCTTTATTACAATATATCTGTGCGTATATATTTTACTATATATATGTTATATATATGCATAACCTACTTAAACCCTATTTTTGGACAATGTATTATAAAATTTATTTAAAGTTTTTCTTAATACCCTTAATCCTTCTTCATCTTTCATAATTCCGTCCTTTCCTTTATCCTTTGACCAAAATGTAGCACCCAAATTTGCACCAAATGAACCTCCGCCTACCGGAATCATTTCATTTATCATATAAAAGTCATGGATTGTTCTTAATGCTATTTCCTGTCCACCGTTTCTATCTCCTCCAATCGTTATGCCCATTCCAATTTTACCATTTAAAACCTTTGGATTTTTTGCAACTATTGCCCTACTTCTATCCATCATAGTTTTTAGCTGTCCAGTGATATTGCCCTGATAAACCGGAGCTCCCATTATTATTCCATCCGCCCATATTAAATTTTCATAAACTTCATTCATATCGTCCTTATGAATACAGCCCTCTTTTTTTCTTATACAGTAATCGCAATGCATACAGAATTTTATTTCTTTCCGAGCAACTGAAAAATACTTAATTTCGCATCCTTTTTCTTTTAAATAATCCAATGCATAATTCACTGCATAATTAGTACCCTGTAATCTTGGACTTCCACTTATGCCAAAGATTTTCATTATCTCACCATTTAAATATATAAAAAAATAAAAAAATAAAATAATATATTATTTATATTATAATTCTTCTTTTTCCTTCTTTTCGATTACACATTTATTGGATAGCTTTATAGCCAAATCCTCAAAATCTTTTATTGGAAAATCTGAATCAAGCATTAATTTAACTAATTCTCCTGCTTCGATATCCCCACAAGGCAATGATAAACCACAAGGTAGTGCATTTGCTAATTCAACTTTACTTTTTATTGGAAATACGGCTTTATTTTTAAAGAATTCAGCTAATTTTAATTTAAACTCTTGAATATCTTTTAACGGTTCATACAATGGATGGTTTGTTGTTATCATATCTTATCACCAAATAACTATTATTATTATTATTATTATTATTATATAATTTTTGTAATCTGTATTTATAAAATATCTTTTGATAATTTTTTTCCAAATTCATGACATTTTTTAATATGCTCTTCTTTTGGAACAAATTTACATTTTAAACATTCATCATCTATAATCTTAAAGTTTAATTTTTCAAAGGATTTTTTTATAACTTCTGTTGCCATTTCCATCCATCCGTAGGAGCCAAATGCAGCCGCTATTTTACCATCTGGTTTTAACCCTTCTAGGTATGCTAAAAACATTGCAACAGGAGGATACACATTTGAGTTTAATGTTGGGGAGCCGATTAAAATATATTTTGCATCTAAAATCTCCCTCATTATCGTATTCATCGGAGTTCCGGAGATGTTATAAATTTTTACTTCAACCCCATTATCTAGCAATCCATTTCCTATGGCATGTGCTATTTTTTTGGTTGAATCGTACATGCTATCATAAGCTATAACTGCCTTATTTTTACACTCTCCAGACGACCACTCCAAATATTTGTTTAAGATTTTTTCTATTTCTTCTTTCCATATTATTCCGTGGGAGGGGCAAATATATTCAATATCTAAATCATTTACAGTATTAACTGCGTTGGGTATGAGCATTTTATATGGCAATAATATATTTGCAAAATATTCCTTTGCATCTTCAAAAATTTCTTCAATATTTCCAAGTTCATAGTCAAATCTTTCTGATGTTGCTACATGCTGTCCAAAAGCATCATTCGAGAATAAAATTTTGTCCTCAATGCAGTATGTAACCATATTATCTGGCCAATGAAGCATCGGAGTTTTTATGAATTTTAAAGTTCTTTTTCCAATGTTTATCTCATCGCCAGTATCCGCTATTACAAACTCCCAATCATCTGTATTAAATTGAAGCTCCAAATGTTCCTTCCCTTTCTCATTTGTAATGACCTTTGCACCAGATAATTTAACAATTTTATCAATACATCCGCTGTGGTCTTTTTCTGCATGATTTGCCACTATGTAATCAATGTCCCTTGGGTCAATCACTGTTTTAATACCACCTATTAACTCTTCAAACATATAATGTTTTGCAGAATCGATTAAAACATTTTTTTCATCCACTATTAAGTATGAATTATAGGAGCTCCCCTTTGAAGTTTCATATCCATGGAACTCTCTAACTTCCCAATCCACTGAACCACTCCAATATATGCCATCTTTTATTTTAACTACCATGAATATCACCTTGTTGCGGAGCTCCCTACAATATTTAGTATTCATAATATTACAGGGAGCTCCCAAACATAACACACTATAAATTGTAAATAATTATAATATAAAAAAAATAATATAAATTATAATTAAAACTTAATTACATTAAAACCTTCATCTAAATATTTCTTTAAGCTTATATGCCCAAATAAATCATTTTCAACGGTTAGATTATCTTTTATATCGCCCAATACGCCAAACATACTTGCACAGGCTTCACAAACTACAAAATTATCCATTAATTGTTTAGCATGGTTTGAAAATGGGTGTTCTTCATTTAACAAATCCTTCGCCCAATTAACTCCTTCGCCCTCAAATATTATTTTTACATCTTCTCCTTTTTCCTTCATTTCATTTGCAAATAATAGCACATGCAACATCAAAGGCATATTTGGCTTATCGTTGTGAGTGTAAGAAAACACTAAAAATGCATTTTTCATAATATATCGCCCCTTTAATTATTATTTAATTATAATTAGTATTTTTCACACAATATTTCAAAATACTTCGCTGGATGACTGCAAGATGAACATTCTTTTGGTGGTTCATTTCCTTCATGCGTATATCCGCACTTCCTACAAACCCACTCAACCGGTTCATTTTTCTTAAAAACTGTTCCATTTTCAACTTCTTTTAATAATTTATTAAATCTATTCTCATGATGATTTTCAGCAATTGCAATTGCCCTTAATCGTTCTGCAACATCATTCAATCCTTCTTTTTCTGCTATTTCAGCAAACTTCGGATACATTTCAGTATGTTCAAAATGTTCCCCTTCAATTGATGCCATTAAATTTTCAGCAGTATTTCCTAAAACAGTTGGAACTTCAACATCATTTACAGTTATTGAATTCCCCTCAATGTTGTATTTATTTTTTAATTCGGTAATTAAATAGAACAGCCACTTAGCATGTTCCCTTTCATTCTCAGCAGTTAATAAAAATATCTCGGATATTTGCTCATATCCCTCCTGCTTTGCAATTTTTGCATAGCATGTATATCTATTCCTTGCCAAGCTCTCCCCAATATATGCCTTTATTAAATTTACAATTGTTTCGTCCATATTTATACCTCAGTCCAATCCACATATTCCCAAAAAATTACAGAGTAATAATCTGAATATAAAATAAAAAGTAGGATAATTAATTAATTTATTCCAATTTTTTACAGCAAAGCCACCAATCAAGGCATTCTATTTCTCCTTTTTCAGCGGCTTCCTTTCTACTCTTCATTTCTTCAACCGTGGAAGCAGGGGGGACTATTACTTTATCCCCAATAATCTCATTGTTGGGCCAGTTTGCTGGAAGCGCCACTCCTTTATCGGATGTTTGAAGTGCTTTAACTAATCTTATTATTTCATCGATATTTCTTCCAGCTTCCTGTGGATAATATAATATTGCCCTAATTGCTCCCTTATCATCTACAATAAATACAGCTCTAACTGTGTTATTACCTTTATATGGGCTCACCATACCTAATCTTTCAGCCAACTGTCCCCTATCATCTGCGACTACTGGGAATTCAATATCAACATCCAAATTATCCTTTATCCACTCAATCCATTTTAAATGGCTGAATACCTGGTCTATACTTAAACCTATTAATTCAGTATTTAGCTCCTTAAATTGGTCATATCTATTTTGAAATGCCACAAATTCAGTGGTGCAAACTGGTGTAAAGTCCGCAGGATGACTAAATAAAACAAACCATTTACCTTCAAAGTGTTCCGGTAATTTTATTGCTCCTTGTGTAGTTTTAACTTCTACTTCAGGGAATTTCTCACCTATTAATGGCATTTTATATTCTCCAATGCAACATATATCTTCATGCATAATTTATCCCCCCAATATTTTTATGTTTTTTAATTTTAATTAAAATTTACTTTCATTATTCGGTGTCCTTGCAACCAATTTTGGGTCATAACCTTGACATCCACATTCCGGAGTATAACAAGTTACATCATAAAAAGTGCAAATTTCGCCACAATTTGGGCATTTTTCAGGCACCTTATTGGCCTCGGCCTCGAATAAGTATCCACAGTTGGAACATTTCCACCATGCCATAATATCACCTACATTTTAGAATATTAATTTTTAGTAATTAATGAAACATAGACCCTTTGACCCAAATCTTTGTCGAGCATAAACAAACCTCTTTTGTCCCCACCTAATAACTTTAATTTATCTATGATTTCCAAGAATGAAGATTCTTCCTCTACTTGTTCATCTATATACCATTGAAGCATATTAATTGTAGCATAATCCTTTTCAGAAACTGCTAAATCCATTAGGTTATTTATTGATTCGGTTATAATCTGCTCATGCTCGTAGCCATTCTCAAAAACTTCCAATATTGATAACCATTTATTTTTTGGTTTTTCGATGGTCACCAATTCAATTTCTCCCCCTCTTTCAAGCACATAATTATAAAATTTCATGGCGTGGTCGAGCTCTTCTTGATACTGAACTTTTAGCCACTGTGAAAACCCTTTTAATCCCTTGGATTCAGTATAGGCAGACATAGATAAATAAAGATACGCTGAAAACAGCTCTTTATTTATCTGTTTATTTAATGCCTTCAATATATTGTCTTTAATCATAAAATACAACTCACCTACTCAAATTTTCCCTAAGATAGTTTTCAAGTTGCTCAATTGAAGGAGCTCCCAAAAATGCAATTTCCCCATTTATGACGATAGTCGGAACTGTCATTATATTGTATTTCTCTACGGTTCCCGGGTCTTCTGTTACATCGATATATTTTACTTCAATGTCGTCACAACTTACCTTTTTTACAACTTCTTCAACTACTTTTTTAGCAGTAGGGCAGTGAGGACATTGAGGGGAAGTAATTACTTCTACTAACATTTTTCTGCCTTTTTTAATAATAAATACCAAATAATTAAATTTTCCTAAATGCACTTTTACTTAAACCACACTGCGGACATTTGAATGTATCGGGCAAATCTTCAAACTTGGTATTTGGTGTTATATTTTGGGAAGGTTCCCCAACAGATTCATCATATATCCATCCACACATACATTGATATTTTGTCATATTATCGCCCCATATTTTTAATTATAATAATATTGAATATCCATTGACCTCATTATTCTATTTTTATCTCTTTTTCATATTTCCATATGCCGTGAAGATTGCAATATGCATATGCGGTTAATTTCATTACAGTACCTTTATGACCTTCTGATGGAGCTTTTATATGAAATACTACTTCAGGTTTAGCATATTGTGTCAAATCTGCTCTTGCCAAAGGAATATCTCCTATCCTAAGTCCCATAAATTGAATAAAATGTCCGTCATCCATTGGATGTTCGACCCCTGCGGTATGAATTTTAACCTCAAAAATTTCCCCTGTCTTTACTGTATCTTTACACTCAATCATTGGAGTGTGTTTTTTTTCAAAATCAGTTCCTTCTACCATGGTTTTTGCATCAGTGCAACTCATGCTATCTCCTGTTTTATTTTTTTAATCTATATTAAATAAATTATGCAAATGAATATGTATAATATATTTAATAAATATTTAACTATTCGAATTTCGTTATTAACCATTCGAATTTCGTTAAATATTAAAAAATAATACTATTAAAGTTCATACAATATTTTCATAGCTTTTGTGAATGCAGGCATACCCGAAGTAAGAAGCACCACATTTAAAACATCACATATTTCATCTTTTGTAATGTCAAGCTCAGCCATTCCACTTTTCATCTGTTTTTTAGTTGATTTTTCATCCCCTGTTGATGCCGCAATACCAATTGCTATTAATTTCTGGGCTTTATAATCTAAAACCTTTCCAGAATACACTGCATTGTTTAATTTAACAATTGATTCATACAACTCCGGACAGTCCTCTTTAACATGCTTCATTCCTTCTCCCACAAAGACTTCATTTTTCATTTTATCCCCTCGTTTTATTTTATTTTAATTTTTTTTATTATATTCAACATATGCTTTTATTTTTTGGTATTTATATAATTTTTGATATGTGGCCATATAAACTTTATACTATTAGAAAATCTAAATAATAAATTATAAATATTAATATAATTAAAAATGCAGTATATATCATAAATAAGGTGAAATTGTGAAAAAATACATGCCCATTATGGCCCTACTCGGGGTAATTTTATTTTTGAGTATCAGCGGATGTATTAATGACCAAAGTCCTACGGTTATATCATCAGAAGGACCTCCCACAGAAGAAAAAGTTATTAATATCTATGCTGCTTACGGTGGATTAGATACGATTGCAGAAGAATTTGAAAAAGATACAGGTATAAAAGTAAATTATGTTTCAATGTCCTCGGGAGAAGCGTTATCTCGGTTGATGGCAGAAAAGAACAATCCTTCATGTGATGTATGGTTCGGTGGAGGTATTGATGCATTTATAAAAGCAAAAAACGAAAAATTATTAACCTCATATGAATCGCCAAATGCAAAATATATAGATAGTAAATTTGTCGATGAAGAGCATTATTGGACTGGTGTATCCCTTGTTACAATTGGAGTTTTGGAAAATACCCAATTAATTAAAGATAAAAATCTTCCAGAACCAAAAACATGGGATGATTTGATAAAACCAGAATATAAAGGAGAACTCATAGCATCAAATCCAACAATATCTGGAACAGCATATTTCACAATATGTGGAATACTTCAAATGAAAGGAAAAGATGAAGGTTGGATATATCTTGATAAATTTTATGGAAATACTCCATTTTTAACAAAAAGAGGTTCTGGACCTAGCAAAAAAGTTATTTCAGGCGAATATGCTTATGGAGTAGCTCCTGACCCTCATAGTAAAAAAATAAAAAATCCTGACCTACCTATAAAAGCCATATATCTTGACAAGGTGGTTTGGTGGCCTTCACCAGTTGCAATAATTAAAGACAGTAAACATCCAAATAATGCAAAGACATTTGTAGATTGGGCATTGTCAGAAAGAGGACAGAAAATTTTAATGAGTGCAAGTCCAAGAGTTCCTGTAAGAAGCGATATAAAAACCCTTGAAGGAGTTCCAAATCCTAGTGAATTAGATTTCATAGATATGGACTTTGTATATTGGGGGGAGCATAGGGATGAAGTATTAAATGAGTGGAAAAATAGATATCAATCAATAACAACACAATAAATTATTATTATGTATGGTTGCATATTACAGGGAGCTCCCATGAGGAGTTAATTGAATTCTTTTTTCAATTAATATATATCTATATCTTATACATAATATATTTTCTTTTTTGGTGTTTGTATGGGTTATTATAAAAAATTTAAAAAGATGACTGATATAAAATTTAAAAAATATTTGCCCCATATGGTAGGATTTATTTTTTTAATAATATTTGTAATATTTCCGGTATCTTCCGTTCTTTTACAGTCATTTTATGATAATGGATTTACATTGAAATATTATATAGAATTTATTAAAAGTCCATATTATTACGGTATTTTAAAAAACAGTTTAATGGTGGCATGTTTATCAACTACATTGTCATTATTTATGGGATTATTGTTTTCATTGCTTATCTTTAAAACAGATATTAAAGGAAAGATTTTTTTAAAAATTGCAGTATTGCTTCCAATAATTACTCCGGGATTTATAGATTCACTAGCTTATGTGTTTCTATTCGGAAGACATGGGTTAATAACCCATGGGCTTTTGGGATTGGAACCAAATATATATGGCTGGAAAAGTGTGGTTGTCCTTCAATCGATTGATTATACCACCACTGCATTTTTAATAATGTCTGCTGTTTTATTGGGCATATCTTCTAACTTAGAAGATGCAGCTCGAAATTTAGGTTCCAGCGAATTTAAGGTGTTTAAAAATATCACATTTCCTCTACTTCTACCGGGAATATTAAGTGCCGGGCTTTTAATATTTATGAGCTCTATGGCAGATTTTGGAACTCCAATTATAGTCGGTGGAAATTTCAACACTCTTGCAACAGCTTCTTATTTTGAAATAATAGGCAACTTTAATACGGCCATGGCTTCAACATTGAGCGTAATCTTGTTAATTCCTTCTTTAATATTGTTTACATTATACAATAGAATTTACAAAGAGCATGGTCAAAAAACCACAAAAATAAAACCTTATTCAGTAAGTGGTAGCTCCAAACTATTGTTATCCGTACCTCCCGCAGTTTTTGCCATTGTAGTTTTTATGCTGTTTTCAGCAGTATTTTTAGCCGCATTTACAAAGAGTTTCGGATATAATTACACATTTACATTGGAGTATTTTGTAGAGGCATTAAATAAAGGCATGCCTGCATTAAAAAATACTATAATATTTGCACTATCATCAAGTGCATTGGTTGGATTGATGGGCATGATTTTTGCATATATAATTGTAAGAGATAGATTTTTTGGGAGAAAAATGCTGGATTTAATAATATTAATTCCTTTTGCCATTCCCGGAACATTTATTGGTATTGGTTATCTATTGTCTTTCAATACTCAACCCCTGTTATTGACCGGGACTGCTTTAATTATTATTTTAAATTGTGTTGTTAGAAAACTTCCATTTTCATATAAAACTGGATATGCCACACTCACCCAAATAGAAAAATCCATAGAAGAAGCATCTCTTAATTTAGGTGCAGATAAATTAAAAACATTTTATATGATTGTTTTGCCGATGTTAAAGCCTGCAATAATTTTCAGCATGATATATACATTTATTGCCACGGTAAAAACTTTGGGTTCGATTATATTCCTCATAACTGCAAACACAAAGGTTTTATCTGCCATGGTGTTTGAAGCCACCATTAACGATGACTTTGGAGTTGCAGCATGTTATTCTTTAATGATGATAATTTTATCAGTTATCGGAGTTTTATTAATCTGGAAACTAAAAGGTAAAAATTTTATTGCCGATTAATACCTGCCCCATAAAAATACTTCATAAATCCCAATTTTAATAAAGGTGATAAAATGGCTGTTCTAAAACTCGCCAATGTATCAAAGGCATATTCCAATACAAAAATTTTGAACAACATAAATTTTGAATGTGAAAATGAGCTCATCTCATTGCTGGGGCCAAGTGGGTGTGGGAAGACCACCTGCCTAAGGACAATAGCAGGTTTTGAAATACCCAGCAATGGAAAGATTTTTTTAAATGGGAATGATATTACCAATATTCCACCAAATAAGAGAAATATAGGCATGGTATTTCAAAGTTACGCACTTTTTCCCCATCTAAATGTTTATGAAAATGTAGCCTATGGTTTAAAAATTAAAAAATTAAAAAAGAATGAGATAAAAGAAAAGGTTAAAGATGCATTGAATATGGTTAATTTAGAGGGATTTGAGAACTACAATATAAATGAGTTAAGCGGTGGGATGCAGCAAAGGGTGGCAGTAGCCCGGGCATTGGTAATTGAACCAGAAGTATTACTACTTGATGAACCCCTTAGCAATTTGGATGCAAAATTGAGAATAAAAATGAGGAGGGAGTTAAAAAAACTTCAAAGGGACTTAGATATACCTTCCATATATGTTACGCATGACCAGGAGGAGGCACTGACAATATCTGATAGAATAGGCGTTATGAATAACGGCAAAATTGAACAGTTGGATAGGCCTGAAAATATATATACCTATCCAAAAACAGAATTCATCGCAAACTTTATAGGAAATATAAATGAAGTTTCAAAAAATATCCTAACTTATTTAAATATAGACTATGATAAGAAATATAAATATTTTGTGAGACCCGAAAATGTAGTTGTGGGAAAGGGAGATTTTACTGGAAAAATAGTAGATATTGAATATCTTGGCAACCTTGTAAGATATGCCATAAAATATGATGATAATATTATAATTTCTGAAATTCACAATACAAAAACGATTTTAAAAGAAGGGGACGAAGTTTCATTTAATATCGAAAAAGACGATATTTTAAAATTAACTCATAAGATTTAAAAATTCTCCTATCCGTTTTTTATAGGTGTTATTCTTATTTTTAAGTTCAATTGTATTTTATGTTTGTCTTATTATGGTTAATATCAATAACACGGTTAAATAATAAAATAAGATATAAATATAAATAGGTAATGTAATATAACTATATACGCCTCCAATAAACCGACCTACATGAAGCCTGTGGATTACCTTGCTGTGATAGAGGGTTCGAAATTGGAGGTACAATTTTATTACACTCTCGACATGGGTTAGCTACCTGATGTGGCGTATGCTTAGAATGAAGGATCAGTGTTAATGTCGGGAGACAGCTATTCAATATCTAACAGGTACTATTCAATACTATTTAACACATTACATAATTTTAATTGTTATCAATATTCGAATTTTCGAGTGTAGTGTGTGATTATTTTTATACTTTATTTGCATGTTAAAAATATACAATAATTATAAATAACATTTGAACAAATGTTCAATTGAACTGGTGATATAATGTCTTATATTTGTGAAGTTTACAAAGAACATTTAGGTGAGTAAAATGTCAAAAAAACTTAAATTGAAAGGTTTAGATTGTGCAAACTGTGCATATAAGATTGAAAATGCCTTAAAAAAAGAGGGGTTTGAGTCTGCATCAGTTAACTTCGCTACCGGTGAGCTCACCATTGAAGGGGATATAGAAAAAGCCAAAAATATAGTGAAGAAAGTTGATTCAGGGGTTGAAGTAATAGAAAAAGAAGAACATCACCATGACTGCCATGATCACGGTGAAGATCCAAAGAAAATGCTTTACTTCATAGTTCCATCGTTAATTCTTTTTGTAATTGGGGTACTACTTAGGTACTACTACAACTACGACAATATTTTTGTATTTGGAATATTTGTCGTAGGCTATATGTTAGTAGGGTGGAAAGTTCTAAGGAACGCTGTTGTAAACTCCATCCACGGAAATGTCTTTGATGAGAACTTTCTTATGACAATAGCCACTTTAGGAGCCTTTGCTATTGGAGAATATCCTGAAGCCGTAGGTGTTATGCTCTTCTATATGGTGGGTGAGTTCTTCCAGAACTTATCAATAAATCGTTCTAGAAAATCAATTAAAGGGTTGTTAGCATTAAAGGCAGACTACGCAAACTTAAAGATTGGAGATAAGACAATTAAAGTTAAACCTGAGGATGTTAAAGTTGGTGATCTAATCTTAGTAAAACCTGGAGAACGGGTACCATTGGACGGATTGGTGATTGAAGGTTCATCAACTGTTGACTCTTCAGCACTAACTGGTGAAAGTATACCTAGGGTAGTCAAAGAAGGAGATGAGCTCCTATCAGGAATATTAAACTTAAATGGTCTTTTAACAGTTAAGGTTGCAAAGGAGCTCAAAGAATCGACGATTTCAAGAATCTTTGAACTAGTTGAGAATGCAAGTGCAAGAAAAGCAAAAACAGAGCGTTTTATTACCAGATTTTCCAGATATTATACTCCAATAGTCGTAGGTTTAGCAGTACTGATAGCCACAATCCCACCCCTGGTTTTTGGAGAACCTTTATCCAATTGGGTATATAGGGCATTGGTACTATTGGTTATATCCTGCCCCTGTGCATTGATGCTTTCAATTCCTTTAGTCTACTTCGGAGGAATTGGAAAGTCTGCCAGAGAGGGGATACTCGTCAAAGGTTCAAACTTTCTCGATGCACTGGGCAAAGCTAGAATTGTGGCATTTGATAAAACAGGGACTTTAACAAAAGGAGTATTTAAGACGGTACAGATAGTCGCAAAGAACAGCTTTAACAAAGATGAAATCTTAAAATTTATGGCACTGGCTGAAGCTCATTCAAGTCATCCAATTGCAAATGCACTAAAAGAGGCTTATGGAAAAGAAATTAATGAAAACGAGATTAAAGAACATGAGGAAATACCAGGGTATGGAGTTAGAGCCAAAATTAATGGAAAAGAAATAATGGTTGGAAATGATAGGCTTTTGCATAAATTTAACATCGAACATGACACCTGCCATGTAAAAGGTACGGTTGTCCATGTGGTTGTTGATGGAGAGTATGCAGGTTACATAATAATATCCGACGAGATAAAAAAAGATGCTTTAGAAACCATACAGGAGCTCAGAAAACTTGGAGTTAAAAAGATTGTAATGCTTACCGGTGACAGCAAGGATGTTGCAGAAGAGATAGCAAAAAAAATCGGCTTAGATGAGTTTTACGCTGAACTGCTACCTGAGGATAAGGTAAATATTATCGAAAAGCTTGGGGCAGAGAAAGAAAATGGTACCGTTGTTTTCGTTGGAGACGGAATAAACGATGCCCCAGTTATTGCAAGGTCAGATTTAGGTGTTGCAATGGGAGCTCTGGGAAGTGACGTTGCCATAGAAACAGCAGATATAGTTATAATGGACGATAAACCTTCGAAGCTACCTTTAGGAATTAAAATATCAAAGAAGGTACAGAATATAGTTATGGAAAACATAATCTTAATTTTAATCGTTAAACTGTCATTTGTACTACTCGGAGCTCTTGGACAGGTCACAATATGGGGGGCCATATTTGCAGATGTTGGAGTTGCACTACTCGCAGTTTTTAACTCGATGAGGATATTAAAATAGAGAAACTTAAAGTATTTATATAACTATTTTTATTCTATTATTCTTATTCACTACTACTGCATAATTATTAATTAGAATATACTCATGTTACTTATGAGAAGATAAAACCGATAATAGTTGAAGACAGTGGTTTTTTTGTTGAAGAGCTCAATGGGTTCCCAGGTACCTATTCAAAATATGTTCAAGAAACCATAGGAAATGAAAGAATTTTAAAACTTCTCGAAGGTAAGAAAAACAGAAATGCCTATTTTAAAACTGTTATTGGATACTGCGATGAAAATGGAGTTAAATTATTTAAGGGAATTGTAAGATGAAAAGTATCAGAGGAAATCAGAAGTAAAGGATTTGGATTCGCCTATGACAGTGTATTTATTCCTGAAGGAGAAGATAGAACTTTTGCAAAAATGACTGCCGAGAAAAAAGTGGAATATCACATAGAAAAAGAGCTTTTGAGGAATTTAAAAAACATTTAGGGGGCTTAAAAAAATAACGAAGTTATCATTTATGCATCTTTTTTTCCATTCTTCGCATAATTTTTTGTTTATATTTAATTTTTTCAGCAAATCACAATTACCCTTTAAAATGTGTTTTTTAAAATAATTATAATCAATATCATATTTCTTTTTCAAAAAATAATCAAGATAATCATATATTTTTAAATTTTCTTCAAGGGATATGTTGTATTTTAATCGTATATTATACTTCCATAAGTTATCAATTTTTATATGCAGGCCATAACCCAAACAAAAAGAATATTCTACTCTATTTTTTGGTTCAAAGAATTCAAAAACATTGTTGTCATAAAAATGCGTAATCCTCCTCTCTAATTTAGAAATATGGTTTATATCTGGAATTATGCAGCCAAAATAAAAGTTGTCCAAATCAATATTATTTATTATTTTATTTATCATTTTTTTATTATTATTTACCGTATTAAAATCTGTGATTTTATAATTTTCCAAAAATCTTCGATTTTTGTCTCCCAACGGTTCCAAAAATCTTCGATTTTTGTCTCCCAACGGTTCCAAAAATAATTTTCCAAAAATTAAATGGGCATGTGCATTAGGCATTTTTTTCACGCATTATTCTTTTAAATGCTCAATATCATCATCATCATTTGGAATATATTTTAGGATGGAGCTCCCACTTCTCAAACCATAAAGCAGAGCTCTGTCAGTATAGTTCAAAATAACATTCATCAAATCTTTTGAAAATATCCTTAAATGACCTTTTGAGCATGCTATTTCGTTAAATTCTTTAACATCATCAAATCGGACATTTTTTCCAACAACCACAATGGGAACGCTTTCCCCTGAATGAATAAGACTTCCAACAGATGGTGTTGAGTGGTCGGCGGTAATTACTATTAAATTTTCATCCAAATTAATGTTTAAAAGTGGGGCTAAATATTTATCAATCTTTTCAATTACTTTAACTTTATTCATAGGATTTTTTGTGTGTGCAGCTTCATCTGTTTCTTTTGTATGAATATGGACAAAATCATAATCCATTAAATTTATTCCAGTATTTACTGCATTTTCAAAGTCCCCAATGGCCATATATTCCATTTTCAAAAGTTTTGATAGTCCTTTAAAAACAGCACTATCTGCTATAATAATTCCATTCATGCCCCATTTTTCTTTAAATGGTGGAACGGTTTTATATTTTCCAGCCCATTTTGTCAGTAGAAAGTTTGCAGGTTGTTTTTGTTTTCTCTTTCTTTTAATATTTATATCGTGGTTTTCAAGGATTTTATGGCATTTTAATAGATATTTATTTAATGCATTGCATGTGCTTTCCGCTTTTCGATATTCTATATCATTTTTACATAATTCATTTACAGGTGATACTTTCATTACATGCCTATCTTTATAAAATGGGTCAGAATCAGAAATTTTATCAGAAATCCACCCATTTTCTTCTTTTATTTTTAATATAAAATGCACATCATAAGAATATTTTAATTTAAATTCATACCCTTCGACAAAATTTGGCAGTGAATCTATTAATTTCCTTATATCTTCCAGAGGCATATTTTTTGTTCTTCTGTCCCTCACATAATAACCCTTTTCATCATATTTCACAAATCCAAGAGATGCCCTTAAATAAATAGCATTATCTTCCATCCCCATATCTTCCCCAAGTGCCTCAATAACCCCCCTTCCAGGAAAATCGTTAAGAGAATACCCCCATAGTAAAAAATGGGCAACCTCAGTTCCCAATGGAATACCATCCTTATATGGAACCATAAGTCCAGTCATGCCTTTTTCTGCAAGTTTATCCAAGTTTGGAGTTTTGGAATATTCAAGTGGTGTTTTTCCGCCTAAAACTTCCGAGCTCCTATCACCCAACCCATCGAGTAATATTAAAATAGTTCTCATGACATCACCAAAATTAAAAAATTTCTAAAATTTTAAATAAAGTTTTTTACAATCTCAATGTATCTAAAATCCCCTTCATAGCCTTTTTTTATAATTTCAACCGATGATGGATATATAAATTCATTTAATATATTTAATATGTTTTCCTTATCAAAGATAACTTTACCATCCTTATCTCGGTAATTTCCGCTAAATACACATGAGAATTGATTTTTACCCTGTTCCCATTTATAGCCAATAATTTCTTTTATCCTATCTCCTTCCCTTATATCCTTTACAGATAATAGGAGCTCTACGCCAAAATTATCGCATAATTTATGGTATGTCTCTAAAACATCTGTAAATTGGTCGATTTTAAAATCTTTATTGTGATGGATTCTTTCACCACTTATTATTTTCTCACCCAACTGTTTTGCGAGGGGGATTCTTATAATTCTTAAATATGAATGACATCCAATACATGGAGTATAATAATTATATTTTTTTAGTATCTTTACTACAAATCTACCATTAATGGCATTCCATAATTTTGGCTCAAACATAAAATGAAGCGGTAAAAGTGTTTTATTTTTATATAGTTTATTTATCCTTTTGTTCAGGAGCTCCCAATTTTTATAAAATATATCTACCTCCCCATAATCTGTTCCTGTAAATGCCACTATTGGAAGAACAACATTTATGTCGTCATTTTCCATTGCCTTTATTATTGCCGCGGCACTATCTCTCCCTGAAAATTCCCCAATTACTATATTTTTTAAATCTATGCGCCTATTATAGATTATATTCATAGTTTCTTTTGAGAGCTCCAACTCATTAAATGACTTTTTGAAATCAATAAAATTATCTTTATAACCAACTGTGTTCAAGATTTCACCCTATCTTTCTATTATTCTTAATCCTCTCTATTTGTGGTCATTTAAATAATTTTTCAAAAGATTTTTTGTAGATATAATTTCATCCAGTTTCATAAGTTCAATGAGCCAGAAATCGCATTTATTGTCTAATAGTTTGTCTAAAACAGGTTTTAAATTATCCAAATTATCTGGTGCAATATGCCCAATTTTATCTTTTTCGAGCTCATACATGTGAACATTATATATTCTATCAGAAAATAGATCAATAAATTCTATCCTATCTTCATAATTTGTATGGCCGATGTCAAAAGTTATATTGCAGTTGCAAATATCTGCCATTTCAACCAGGTTGTTGGGATTTGATGAAAATCCAGTCCTTAAATTTTCAATGCATAATTTTATATTGTTCCTTTTTGCATAATTGCTTATTTCCGATAAATTATTTATTAAAGTATCCTGATCTGGCTCTCTTCCATTGTGCAAATGAATTGTTAGGTAATCATGCCCTTTTATTTCATCAATTACATTTTTTAATGCCCCTAAACAAGTTTTATTTTTATCTGCTGGATTCCCCAAATCGATTATTGGTGCATGGAATCCTATTATATATTCGTTTTTTATTATTTTTGGACAGTAATGAAGTCCCCAATCAATGCATTTAAAATTTATATCCGAGTTTTGGGTCGAAGTTTCAACCAAAGAATGCCAAGGGGCCTCTCCTAACTTTGAACGCATACAAACACCGAGCATAAAATCACCGTTTAAATATTAATCTTAATGTTGTGTATTAGATTATATAAACATTATCATTAAAAAAATTAATGTTGTAAATTTAAATCTTTGGATTATATTGTTGAAAACATAAAAAAGATGGATAGATTAATATTAAAAAAGAAAAAATAATTTAATTGTTCACTTATTCGATGTTTGAAATAACAATTTTTGTTAATATCATACTTAAATAAGCCGCTCTCTTTGGTTTTACGATTATTGAGGAATGATTATCTTCCCTATGGAATCCTATTAATATGGATGCTGTCCTTTTTTCATCTGCGGGTAAAATTGCAATTGAAACTCTCCTACCATCATTTACAAAGCAGGTTCCGATATCTTGAATTTTCTGTAATTTAATGCCTTCTCTTTTAAATCTCTTATTTATCATTTCTGCTTCGATTACTCCACTATTTACTAATACGGAAAGTAAAGAAGCTGTTTCCTTGTCCATATTTACGCTTTCTATTTCTTTATCGTCTTCATCCCTAAGATTTAGTATAATAAGCCCTTCTTCGTATTTAGGAACTAATATTTTCCCCTGAGCACCTGATATATGCATTCCCTCACCTGCGGATGTTTTCTAATTTATTGTATGGTATATATATTGTATTTAATATATATTAATAAATATAACCTAATGTTTATTATAATATTTATAGGTTATAGTTTAAATATAAATATACCGAATAAAGCATGTTCAAAAAGTCTGTTTTAATAATCAATATATATGTATTGAATATATGAAAACCATCATACTTAAAATATTAATATATTTTAGATAGATTATAATTTACTAGTAATAATATAGAATATATGATAATATGATACATAAAAAAATCTCAATAATGGAAACAAATATAAATTTAAAGGTAGATGATGATAAATATATAAATCTTGCTAAAAACACCATTTTAAGGGAAAGGGCAAATATTCAAAATTATATATTGGATTATCCTGAATTTTTAACGAGCTATACTCCCATAAAGGTTAGCCCCGATGCACCAGCAATAGTAAAAACAATGGCAAAGGCGGGAGAAATTGCAGCCGTTGGACCAATGGCATCGGTAGCAGGAACCATAAGTGAATTTATTGTAAAAAATGCCGTAGAATATGGCTGTAAAAATATAATCTCTGAAAATGGGGGGGATATTGCACTAAAAACTGAAAAATCCGTTGTAGTTGGATTATATGCAGGGAGCTCCCCACTATCATATACAATAGGATTTAAAATAAACGAAGATAAAGCCAATAATGGATATGGAGTATGCACCTCCTCAGGAACTGTTGGGCACTCCGTAAGCTTTGGAAATGCCGATGCCATAGTAGTTTTTGCAAAAAAAGCATCAATTGCAGATGCATCGGCTACAAGTATAGGTAATTTTGCTGTGGGAGCTCCTGACGATGCCATAAATAAATGCCTTGAAAAAGCCGAAGATATTGAATATATTGACGGTGTTTTTGTGGTGATGGGAGAATTTGCAGGTAAAATGGGAAAAATACCACAAATGGTTAAAACGGACGAAAAAATTGTAAAAACTTCAATGGGAGAATATTTTGATATGATATAATTTTGAAATAACCATATGTACTATTTCCACAGTAAATATTGGAGCTCCCATTATAGTTAATCTTCAATAATTGTCCTTTATTTGTCTTATTAGTGTAATTTATTTATGTATCAGAATATGGCAGATAAATTAGCTTTTAATGGATAAGTTAATGAAATAGACCGAAGATTAACTATCAGTTAATCTTCAATAATTGTCCTTTATTTGTCTTATTAGTGTAATTTATTTATGTATCAGTAATATGGCAGATAAATTAGCTTTTAATGGATAAGTTAATGAAATAGACCGAAGATTAACTATCAGTTAATCTTCAATAACTGTCCGTTATCCGTCCTAATTATTGGGTACATTTACCCGTTTTTAGCGTATAATATATGAGGATTTTGTCCTTTTTAATTATGGTATTACGAGAAATCGTCCGAAGATTGACTGCAAATAATAAATAAATGTAAAATCCTTCGGTTTTTAAAGAATTATTTTTTTATCCATTAATTTTTTAATTATCTCTTTATGGACTTCCTCAACTGTTTTATTGTCTGTATTTATTAAAATATATCCGTTTTTTGGTTCAAATAATCTTTCATTTATAATATTCATATATTTTTTATTTACTTTTTGCAATATTTCTTTATTTTCAAATATTTCTTTACTGTCCCTATCCCCCATTCTTTTTAATGATTCTTCAATAGAAACATCTAAATATATTAAAACATCAGGTATTTTTGCAAATCTGTTTATACTTGCAATAAAATCAATATCAATACCTTGAATCGATTGATAAACCATGGAGGAATAAACATATCTATCACAAATTACCATATTTTCTATCAATTTGTGCTCTATTTCTTTAATATGTTCCACCCTATCTCCTGCAAAAAGTAAAGCCAACGATTCCTTTTCGCAGTTTTTACCGCCCAACACCTTTCTAATTAATTGACCTATTTCTCCATTTGTAGGTTCGCAGGTATAAATTCCATTTAAATAATCGGCTAATAATTTTGCCTGAGTGGTTTTTCCGCTTCCATCAATTCCTTCAAACACTATAAATTTGTTCATAATAACACCAAAAACAACAATAACAAATAATCATATTAATTTCGTAATAACACCAACAATAAAAAAAAGTAAATTATAATGAATAATATTAATAATATCTAATATTATTTATAGTAATATCTATATGTTATATTATAATTCCTTTAATAATTCAATTTCTTTATCTAAATCAACAGATTTTACATTTCTTACAGAGAATTCAAGGTCATTATATCCAGTTTTAGCCAATCCAGAAAATACAAATTCACTTCCCAATATATTTTCTAAAATATCTAAATTAGCATCTTTTAACTCATTTAGTGGCGTATTTGTTAATTTTGCCACAGCAGAGCCATATAATTTGCAAGATATGTTGCTTGTTCCATCATCCACTGTAATAGTTGCAGTAATTAATTCTTTTGGAGATACCTCTCCACATTCTTCACAATCATAAACTCCTTCGACTAATGCCACTCTTTTATTACAATTAGGACATAAATATAGCACTAAATTTTGTTTTCTGTAATCTACGACAGCCCCCCTAATTTCCGTAGTATCTTCCTCTTGGAGCTCCTTAATAAATTTCCTACTGGTTTTTATATCGACGGATATTCCCTCTGGATTAATTATTAATTTTCCAATTCTACCAATATTTAGGTCGTAATAGTCCCCATTTTCTTTAACATATCCCCTTACTACTTTTATTACATCTCCCTCTTTAATTTCTAATTCAGCATCACTATCCCATAGAGTTAATCTAATTTTACCAGTTTCATCCTCTAACATTAAACTTCTAACTTTTCCAGTTGAGCCATTTCTTCTTTCAAATGTCCTAAGGTCGTATAAATCTGATACCTTACCAATTACAGAAATATCATTCCTTTTTTCTTCATCTAAACTAAATATATCTTTTATTTTTATAATATTTTCAGAATATTCGGGAGCTCCCACAGTTTCATCTTTAATTATTTCAGTGCCATATTGTGCAGACAAAGAAGCTATAATTTTTCCTTCGTAATTTTCGTAGGTTTTTACCTTACAATTTGTAATTTTTACTCCGTCTCCTTCTTTAATCGAAGCTTCTTTTATTTTATTCATGGCATTTCCCCAGAAAGCCACACCAATAGTCCCAGTGCTATCTGTAATTGTAATTTCTTGAACTTCCACATCCCTATCCCCAAAATTAACGGTTTTTGGATTTGATATATTTATTATTCTTCCCTTTACATTTACAATTTCCCCGTTGCAATTTGGTAAATTTTCAATGGTTTCATCTTTTGCCTCAATTTCCTCAACTTCTGCCTTTCCTATAATTTTAATATTATTTACATTAATGTCAAGTCCCTCTCTAAATCCTTCTTTAACCATTCCTTTTACTTCTACGATATCACCTTTATTTAGGTTTATTTCGGTGTTATCGTCCCAAAGGGTTCCCCTAATTGTGCCAGTTTCGTCTTTTAATATAAATGATTTTACTCTACCGGTTTCGCCGTTTCTTTTTGGAAATTCTCTTACGGCATAGCATATTGTAATCTCCCCCTTAATTGTGGCAGGATTATTTGCTTGGAGCTCCCCTATTTTATAATAATCTTTTACTATGGGATACATGGATTCGTCATAATCTCCTATTTCTATTTTTTCAATTTTTGTATCGGAACCACTATTTAATTCAATTCTATTGTTCCATTGTCTTGAAAAGGCACCTGTTATTTCTATTACATCTCTTATTTCCAAGTTATCTACTATGTTGGCTTTATCATTCCAAAGAGTTAATCTAATGGAGCCCGTATTATCTGCAATAACTATACTTCTAACAGTCCCAGTTGTGCCATCTTTTTTATTAAATTCTCTTAAATCAGTCATATCTATAATTTTTGCTGTTATTTCC
This sequence comes from Methanococcus aeolicus Nankai-3, assembly GCF_000017185.1. Taxonomy (NCBI): domain Archaea; kingdom Methanobacteriati; phylum Methanobacteriota; class Methanococci; order Methanococcales; family Methanococcaceae; genus Methanococcus; species Methanococcus aeolicus. The sequence goes on from NC_009635.1 coordinate 367,157, forward strand.
ACATTTGACTGTCCTTCGGAGATATCTTTAATTAAAAATTTACATTCTTCCTCATCATATTCTTCTTCAATATTAATCCCAATGTCCCTTGCTATTGTATTAATTGCGGCGTCTTCTCCGATTAATCCGCCATGTTCTTGGATTATACTGTCTATTTCTTTAGCCAATTCCTCTTCGGATATTTTTTCTAGTATTTTTTGTTTTATTTTATCAATATTCATAATTCCACCAAATAATTTAATAATATAAATAATATAATAAAAGATTATAAAAATATAGTATAAATATACTATAAATATAATATATAAGACAATAGATCAATAATAAATAAGAATATAAGATATATTGAATATAAATTATACATAAGATAATAATTATATTATGTTTTAATATATATAATGATATTTTATATAATCTTTATATAATATAGTGATTAAGTCTTATAAAAAATCTATAAAATATTAATATTATGATTAACTACAAAAATAAATTAAAAAAATCGATGTGATATTATGATTCAAAAATGTATCGTTTGTGGAAAGGAATATGATATTGACGAAATTATATATACTTGCGAATGTGGCTCATTGTTGGAGATAATCTATGATTATGAGGCAATAAAAGAAAATATATCAAAAGAGGAGCTCCGGAAAAGAAGAATAGGAGTATGGAGATATTTAGAATATTTGCCAGTGAAAGACCCTAAAAAGATTGTATCGCTATGGGAAGGTGGAACTCCATTATATAAATGTGATAATCTTGCAAAAAAATTAGGATTAAAGGAGTTATATGTTAAAAATGAAGGAGCTAACCCAACAGGAAGTTTCAAAGACAGAGGTATGACAATGGGAACAACACGAGCAAATGAGCTTGGAGTTGAAATAATAGGTTGTGCATCTACTGGAAATACTTCGGCATCATTGGCAGCATATACAGCAAAATCTAATAAAAAGTGCATTGTATTATTACCTAGTGGAAATGTTGCACTTGGAAAACTTGCTCAGGCTATGTTTTATGGTGCAAAAGTTATACAAATCAATGGAAACTTTGATGATGCTATGGATATGGTTAAAGAATTGGCATTACAAGGTAAAATATATTTATTAAATTCAATAAATCCATTTAGATTGGAAGGTCAAAAAACCATTGGATTTGAGATTTGCGACCAGTTGGATTGGGAAGTTCCAGATAGAGTAATACTTCCAGTTGGAAATGCGGGAAATATAAGTGCAATATGGAAAGGATTTAAAGAATTTAAAGAAACAGGGATAATAGATAAATTACCAAAAATGACAGGAATTCAAGCGGAAGGAGCTAAACCAATCGTAGAAGCATTTAAGAAAGGAGTAAAAGAAATAATTCCAGAAGAGCACCCAGAAACAATAGCTACGGCAATTAGAATCGGAAATCCTGTAAATTATACAAAAGCAATGGATGCAATATACTCCTCGAATGGATTTGCTGATTCAGTGAATGATGAGGAAATAACAAAAGCTCAAAAATTGCTTGCTCAAACAGAAGGAATATTTGTAGAGCCTGCATCAGCGGCATCAATAGCAGGACTTATAAAATTAATAGAAACAGGCGTTATTGACAAAAATGAAAAAATTGTATGTATCACCACAGGAAATGGATTAAAAGACCCAGATGCAGCAATAAGGGTAAGCGATAAACCTATTGAAATTGAATGTGATATGGACATATTAAATGATGTAATTAATGAATAAATATGCAATAAAATTAATTATATAATATAAAATAATAAAAATGAAAAAAATATATAATATATTATTTATCCTATATTATTATATATTTATAGTCTGTTCGAGAACTTTTTATGATAACGAAGAGACATTATTCTATATTTATTATAAGATTTATCTAATTATAATAAATATCGTAAGATGGCATCAGACATTTAAGAACTCACTTTCCGAACAGAATATATATTAACATTATTCAAAGATAAAAGGCGATATAATGGATAAAACAATAGAAGGAAAAGTATGGAAATTTGGAGATAATATCGATACAGATGCAATATTACCTGCAAGATACTTAGTTTATACCACAGAAGAAGAATTGGCAAAATTTGTAATGGCTGGAACAGACCCAGAATTTGCTGAAAAAGTGGAAAAAGGAGACATCATAATAGGGGGAACAAACTTTGGCTCTGGTTCAAGTAGGGAACATGCACCAATGGGATTAAAAGGAGCAGGTATATCTTTGGTAATAGCTGAAAGTTTTGCAAGAATATTTTACAGAAATTCAATAAATATCGGGCTTCCATTATTGGAATGTAAAGACATCACAAAACATGTGAATGAAGGAGATGTTTTACAAATAAATTTAGACGAAGGAACCATAATAAACAAAACAACAGGAAAAGAGTTAAAAGGTCAAAAACTTCCCGAGTTTATGATGGATATACTTAATGATGGCGGATTAATGCCACATTTAAAAAAGAAGTTATCGTCTAATGAATAAATAACTATATTATTTTTTTATATGGTGGAGCTCCCGAATATATATACCATATTTTTTAATTTTTTAAATTGGTGATTAATTAATGAAAAAACATTTGAATAAACATGGCAAAAAATACCAAGCCTTTTTTGCCATTGGAATATGTTCAATGCTGTTATTTACTGGATATTTTTATAGGGACCCCGATAGAACAATGCCCATTCAAGATAATATTTGTATATCTCCTGCTGATGGGAAAGTTATGTATATTTATGAATATAATGGTTCTCCAATATTGTTTAAAGATGGAAATAAATATGTGTTAAATAATATTTCAAAATATTACCCAAATGGTTGTGTTGTTGTCGGTATTTTCATGTCTCCATTTGATGTCCATTATAACAGAGCTCCGATGAATGGAACTGTAATATTAAATCATCATGTTGATGGAGGATTTTATCCTGCATACGATGAAATAAACTCAAAAAAGAACGAAAGAAATATAATCATTATTAAAAATAAATATGGCGAAAATATAGGAGTTGTGCAAATTGCAGGTATTGCAGCAAGACGAGTAGTTTCTTATGTTAATGAAGGAGATACCGTAGAAATAGGTCAAAAAATAGGTCAAATAAAATTAGGTTCTCAAACAGCAATTATACTTCCAAAAGATAAATACAATATAACTGTAAAAATGGATGAACAAACCTATGCAGGAGAGACCATAATTGCCAAAAGAATAGCCAATTAATATAGTAAGTTCAATAACTCTCTTCCTTATCCGTCCAATTATTACGAATTTCTTAATTTATAAATTTCTTAATTTATAGGCATATGGTAGAGATTTTAGTTTAATATGATATCTAAATTTTTCTCTAAAAAATTTATACGACCTTAAAAATTCCTCCGGAATTTTGGGTCGTAAAAACTCCTTCGGAGTTTTGAGATGGTTTAGTGAATAATACCGAAGATTGACTATATATAGTGTTTTCAGAACGAAAATTCAAACATTATATTTATAAATTATTTTTATATATTTGCTTTTTTTAAATATTTACTATAATTAATAATTTAATTTTTTAAAGTGGGATATTATGGAATTTACAAACGAAATTAGCAATTCTTTGAGAGTTACAAAAGATGAGCTAATTAATACAATACTTGAAAAAGTATATGATATAAGAAAGGAATTGAATTTAAACCATTGTGATATTAATATTGTGAATATAGAATTAAAAGATATAAACAGTAGTAGTGGCGACAATGATAAAAATAATAAAAATTGTTATTTAACAATATATGCCCACACTCGTTCAGATAAATCTTCATTAATAGGTCCGGGGGGATGGGTGATCGGAAAATTGAGAGAAGAATTAAAAGAATTAATTGATAAAAATTTAATTATAATTGTGGAAGATTATGGAGATAAAATAATAAACAATGAAAAAAAAGAAAAAGCCTTAAATTATTTATTGAATATTGGATTAAATAAAGGAGACAATATTGCCGTGCTTGTTCAATGTGAATATGACATTTCAATTATTGATTATTTAAAGAATTATTATACCGTATATGCCCTGTCTTTTGAGGCTGGAACTTTTGTTCTACCATATAAAAATAAGAATATTATTAAGGATTATTTGATATCCAATAAAATACCTCATAAATTTATATCCTGTAAATTAGATAAATCTATTTTATCGTTATTATCCGATGAATTCCCCTGCGATTTAGCCTGTAATAGTTTGATAAATTATGCTGTTGAAGAATGTAAAAATAAAAATATAAAATATTTTATTAATAATCATGGTAAAAATAAATATGATAAAAAATATAATATACGAATCATAAATTTCTTGGAGCTCCATCCATTTAAAAAGTCTTCATTTAAAAATTATTTAAGCTGCCCTTTAATGATACAATCATGTAAAAAGAATAAAAATACCAAAATAAAGTTAATAAATAAAGTAGTGAGCGATACATATGATGGATTAATGGAGCCAACAGGGAGCTCCGAGAAGATTATGAAAATATTAAATTTGTAGTATAATAATATAAATATAATATAAATATGTATTAATACATTATTTACTTTTATTATTAATCATTTGGTGAGTATATGATAATCACTGTGGCGTCTGGAAAAGGAGGTGTTGGAAAAACCACCACCACAGCAAATTTAGGGGTTGCCCTTTCAAAAATAGGAAAAAATGTCCTAATAGTAGATGGAGATATTTCAATGGCAAATCTTGCCCTAATATTTGGATTTGAGAAAAAAAGACCCTCCTTGCATGAAGTTCTTTCTGAGGAATGTGAAGTTGGAGAAGCAATATATAAACATAATTCTGGAGTATCTGTTTTACCTGCTAGTTTATCTATTGAAGGATATAAAAAATCGGATTTGGACATATTTCCGGATGCAATTTCGGAGGTTGCCGACGATTATGATTATGTGTTAATTGATGCCCCAGCAGGATTAAATAGGGATATGGCAATACATCTAGCAATTGCTGATAAGGTTCTTATAGTTCTAACACCTGAATTATTTTCAATAGCAGATGGATTAAAGATAAAACAAAGTAGCGAAATGGCGGGGACTTCAATAATTGGCGCTATTTTAAATAGGACTGGGAGAGATTATGGGGAAATGAAAATTGATGAAATTGAAATGATTGTTCAGGAAAAAATTATATGTGCCATACCAGAGGATGGAAATATAAGAAATTCCACCCTTAAACGAAGAAGTGTAATAGAATATGACCCAAACACCCCCGCATCAAAGGCATATATGGAGCTTGCACTAAAAATAACAGGTTCTTATGTAAGCGTAAATAAAATAGAAGAAATATATAATGAAAATTTGACTTCCAAAATAAAAAGATTTTTTTCAAAATTTAAAAGATAGTTACAGTCTGTTCGAGAACTTTTTACATCTCAAAATCGCAAAGCGATTTTTACGATTTTAAAAAAGCAAAGCTTTTTTATAACAATATCAATTGTATATAGTCAATCTTCGGTCTTTTTCACTAAACCGTGTGCTATTAAAAGATAAATTACACAGGCCCATAGGAACAAACTTTCTGGAAATACCATATATAGTAAAAACCGAAGGTTTTTACATAATGGTTATTATTTATTGGGAGCTCCCAATAAAAGTTTTATAATATTAATAAAAATAAAAAAATATATGGATTTAGTTAAAATTAAGGTATAATATGATAGATTTAAATGATGAAGCAGTCGATTTTAAAATAGTATTAATTGGTCCCGAAAATTCAGGTAAGTCCGCAATAATAAATTCCATTTTTGGAAAATATATTTCTACGGTTTCGGAAGTAGGTGGCACAACCAAAATGCCCATAAAAAAATTTTGGGGCCAGATTAAAATAGGAAAATCCAAGAAAAATCCAAAATTTGCAAAATTATCATTTGTAGATTTAGGAGGATTATATGCGGGTGAAAAAAAATCCCCCATAATGGTGGGCAGAATATTGGATGAAACATACAAAGAAATAGATAATGCCCATTTAATAATTCATGTTGTTGATGGTAAAAAGGGACTTTCAAAAAGTTTTGAAAAACTCCATCATTTACTTAAATATAGATACCAAAAACCAATTATAGTAGTTATATCTAAAAGTGATTTGATAGATGCCAATAATATCAATGATTTAAAAAATCATATCGAGAAACGATTGGAAAATAAAACCATAATTACTTCAACAATAACATACCAAGGCATAACTGAATTACTTAATACCATAATAGAATTATTAAAAAAATAATATTAAAATAATACACATATAAATAATGCTAATATATAAATAATATTTGATAAATAGGATAAAATATAGTAAATCTGCAATTCGTGGCACATACTAATATTAATAATAATTAGTTGATAATTTAGTTATATTTTATGAATAAAGTGGGTAAAATTTAGAGATAATTTTGAGATTTACGACCCCTATTAACACAAATATCTGCTGATTTACTATATGCATATTGTGATATAATATGGGGGAGCTCCCTTAGGTGATAGTATGTTTGAATCGTTAAAAGAAATATTCCAAGGAAAAAAAACAAAATCCTCAAATTTGACATATGGTGTTAGTTCAATTGAAGATTATGAATATGATGAAATACCTGTTCAGATTAATGACGATAGCAATATTATAAAAATGAAAGCATGTGATCTTGAAGATTATAGGGATGCTACTGATATAACAGTATTGGTGGAAGCTGGTTACATTGTCATTGCAAATACTATTGATATGGAAAGAGATATGAATGAAGATTATGCTGCGGTATTAAAATATTTACAGGAAAAAATTGCAGAATGCGATGGCAATATTGTTATGTTAGCACCTAAAAAAATAATGGCCGTTCCAAAAAATGTGGTAATTGAAAAATTAATTAAGGAACCGGAGGATTTAAATAAACCATCTCAAAATGCTGAATCCAGTAGCAGTATTGGGGAATCCAAGAAATAAAAAATGGGGGGAAAATATGGAGGATATTCATATAATGGAAGCACTTGGAAAATCAAAAATAGTAGTAAAAAACGGAAAAGTCGTTGAAGTGGGCGAACCTTTGATAAAATACTGTCCATTATTTGCAAAGCACAGGGGCATAAATGAATTAAATAAAGATACAATTAAAGAAAATATTGAATTTAGAATAAAAGAATTTGGATTATTTACCGAAAATAGAGTTGTTGAAACCAAAGAATATGTCGTGGGTTTTGGAACATCTGAAATATTCTTAACTGCTTTAAAAAATAAATTACTTGATGCCGTGGTAATTGTTAGCGATTGTGCTGGAACAATTATAACTGATAATCCATATTTAGTTCAAGGACTATGTGGGCGAATATCTGGCATAATAAAAACCACACCAATTCCAAAAGTTATTGAAAAAATAGAAAATGCTGGAGGGGTTGTGCTAAATAAAGAAAATGCAGAAATTAACCAGTATAAAGGAGTTAAAAAGGCATTGGAATTAGGCTATAAAAAAATAGGGGTAAGCATAGGTAATTTGGAGGATGCCAAAAAAATTAAAGAGTTGGAAAACCAAATAATTACTAATGCCGAATGTTCTATAAAGGCTAAATCCGACCCAGTTCAAGATGTAAAAATAATAACTTTTGGAGTTCATACAACAGGATATAGCAAATTAGAATTTAAAAAATTTGTCAAATATTTTGATTTGACAACATGCTGTGCTTCAAAAGGTGTTTTAGGGGCAGTTAAAGGTCATGTAAAGATTCAAGTTGGAAAATCCGTTCCGATATTTGCACTTTCTCAAAATGGGAAAGAATTAATAATAGAACGAATGAAAGAATTGGAACGACCATTATTAATTACACCAAATGATGAATTGCCTGTGGTCAAGGGAGATTTTTATATTTAAATATTTATTTTTAATATATTATTACTATTTTCCTATTTTTCTATTTATATATTATAAATTTAAAATAATAAAAAAATAAAACAAGATAAACAAAAATTATTAAATTATTTGCTAAAAATATATTTAAATACTGCTTTTTGGGCATGAAGTCTATTTTCGGCTTCATCATATACAACGGATTGTTCTCCATCGATTACCTCGTCAGTTATTTCCATACCCCTATTTGCAGGTAAACAGTGCATAACAATAGCATCTTTTTTAGCATAACTTAAAAGTTTTTCATTTATTTGATATGGAGGGAATATTTTTAAAACTTCATCGATATTTTTATTTTTATCACTCATACTAACCCATACATCAGTATAAAGCACATCGGCATCTTTTGCACAGATTATTGCATCATCTGTTATAGTTATACTACCCTCCCCCTGTTTATCTATTATTTGTTGTGCCATTTTAACAAATTTTTCATTTGGTTCATAACCTTCGGGAGTGGCAACAAATATATCCATACCCATAATGGCACATCCTAAAATAAGGGAATTGCAAACATTATTTCCATCTCCGAAATATGCAAATTTAAGACCACTTAATTTATTTTTATGTTCTTTGATTGTTAAAAGGTCAGCTAATATTTGGCATGGATGAGATAAATCACTTAAAGCATTTATAACTGGAACATTTCCATATTTAGTAAAGTCTTCGAGTGTACTGTGTTCTTTAACTCGGGCAACAATTACATCTACAAATCTACTTAATACTTTTGCCGTATCTTTTGTGCTTTCTTTCTTACTCACATGAGTTTCCCCCGTGTTTAATGTTAAAGAATGCCCACCCAATTCATTTACAGCAATATCAAAGCTTATTCTCGTTCTTGTCGATGGACTTTCGAAAATCAATGCTACGGTTTTTTCTTTTAAAATATTTTCTGATTTTCTATTTTTTTTAAAATATATTGCATCATTTAATATATTTTCAATATCTTTTCTTTCTAAATTTTCAAGAGTTAGGAGATGCACGGTATCACCAATAAAAAGTATATCTATTACGGCAGGTTCAGGAATTTTTTAACTTCAAAATATTTTATATTATTGATATTTTATGCCGTTATAGCAGATATGGATAATATATAATATTAAAGGAACTGACATTTTGAACATGCTATATACGCCGATATTCTCGTAATATAATTTTATAAAATAATATATTTATAAAATAATGAGATGGTATATTTATATAATATAGTATTTAAACCATATAGTATATTTGGGAGCTCCCTGTTAGTAAAATATTTTATTATCTTTTTAACTCAATAAATTCTCCCTTACTTAATGAATTAACTTCTTCATCCGTTAGTTTTTCATCAATTACCCCATCTCCGATTATTAAACTATGTCCAGTAGGGTCTTCAATTATCAAGGTTGCAGTTTCTTTCCCCTGTTTTATGGCCTCTAATTTTTTAGCAATTTTTTCGGCCTGTTTTTTTTCGGCCTCTGTTTCAGCCCCTCTTGATAACATCATTAAAGATTCTTCCAATCTATTTAATACCCCCTCTACATTGGATACATACCCCTGAGATGCCGCTCCTGGTTTAACTTCAAACCCTAATTCTGGAATTCTTATAAATCCTGTGGAGCTCCTTACCACTCTTTTATTTAAATCTTCTTCATCCTGTATTTTTAAAATATATCTTTTTGGTTCCTTAACATCTGTTGGCATTATATCGCTATTTTTGTAATTACAATTACTGCATATCATTGTAGTTTCAAGAACTTTTCCAATATATGGAATATCTAATTCATTAACTATTATTTTTAATGAATCCTTTGAACCACATATTGGACAATCTATTGTATTCACTGATTTCACTGTTTCACTTGTTCCCAATTCCATGATTTCACCTTTTTTTATTGTGTATCAATTATATTATATATTATGGTTAATCTTAATTAAATGTCCTCATATATTTAATATTCATGGCCATTCATTGTCCACCCTAAGTTATTAAATAAAATCTCTTCGAGATTTTATACAAAATCGAAGATTTTATAAACAAAATCTTTTAGGAGTTCATACCAAAGCATAACTTTTGCAAACAAAATCCTTTTAGGATTTTGTACAAAATCGAAGATTTTGTAAATAACTTTCTTTATTTTTAGTAATATGGAGATTTTGCTTATGGTGGTATGGTAATGAAATTGTCCGAAAATTGACCATAAATGTTCTAATATATTAATCATATTCACTATGTTTTTAATTAAATCATAATAATAATATTATATACTTTATATATGTTATATGGTGCAAAACTATATATATTATATCCACTATGAATAATATTATTCCTATGTGATACTTAATTATTAATCATTATATATGACGGAAGTTATATTCCTGTTGTGGTAATATGTATGAAAAACTCGATGTTATTGAACATGCCATTTTATTAAATCCAGAATATATAAAAATATTCCGAACAAAATTAAAAATAACCCAATCAAAACTTGCGGAAGAAAGTGGCGTTAGTCAATCGCATTTAAGTATGCTTGAAAAAGGAAAGAGAGAAGCCACAAAATCTAATGCTGCCGCCATAACGCTGGGATTATTAAAATGTAGTAATATTTGGGAAAATGAAGACCCAATATTATATTTATTGGATATTCTATCACTAACAAAATTTGAATCCACAATAATTAATTTTATTATAGGGCTTGTTGGTGATGGCAAAAATAATAAAAACAATAGATTTTATAAATTAATTGACGGTTATCCTGTTGTAATTATTGACAAATATTATTTTACCGAATATATGAAAAAAAACTTAAAGGTAATAGATATATTAAGTATTGAGTTTCAAAGGGGGAAAATTAAAGGAAAGGGACAATATTCTGATAGCAAACAGGCAGATATATCATTAGATTGTTCAGAAATAAGGCGACTGGAAACAAAAATATCAAATAGTATTGGTAAGAAGATAATTATACAGATATTTCCAAAAGAGGAAATTCCTCCTATTTATTCAATTAAAAAGGATAGTATTATAATTCATTGTTGGTGACGGTGATATTGTGGGCGATATTATGGGAGCTCCACTATTTAATAATTTAATTTATTATGGTGGGGCCATTATTGTATCAATAATTATTGGTTTATTGTTAAGATTGCCATTAAAAATAGATATTGATTCATTTGAAGCAAATGTCATTTTTCCAACTGTATTTATTGCATTGGGATTATGTGCATTGGTTGAATTTTTGTTTGGCTTAAATCTTATAATGGGTATAATTATTGGATTTATTTCGGCATTATTTTCAAAATATTCGATGAATATATTTTCTGGTGTAGATTATGGAAGTAATTGAAATAATAACTAAACTTATCTATGTATTTATGGCAGGAATTATTTGCTGGTTGAATTTTGTTGTGGTAGATACCATATTTGGACTACCAAAAAAACCGGGCGTTGCCGGTGCCGGCGTAATAGGTAATAAGTTGGCAAAAAGTGGAGGAAATATTAATGGAGGTTATTTTATGGGAAATATTGTATGTTCTCCCGACGCCTCAGCTGGAACCTTAATGGCTAGTATATTTTATTATTTAATGGGTTTTGAAGGAGGACTTATAGCCTCATTATTTGTGTATATCGGCAATAGATTATGCAATGACCCAGGATATGCTGGAACAATTGGAACCATAACTGCCACAATATTAATATGGATATTCTCTGATGCCATTGGCATTATTGAGCCCCAATATTTCATAGCTGGAATGGTGTTTGCAATATTTACAATTCAAGGAGCTTATCCAGTGATGGCATCGAAATTGCTGGGCTCAATAGCTAAAAAGATGAGGGTGGTATAATGGATATTGCCTCAATTACAATTGAAATTATTGCTATTATTATAGCTGTTAAAGTATTTATTACTCGAAGTAGGGCTTTGAAATTGTTGTATATCTGCAATTTAAATTTTTGTATTGCAGGTTTAATAGCTTTGTATATAAAAAGCCCAATGGGAGCTCTTGTAGCTATGGCATATTTTGTGTTTTCCACAATTTCCTCCAACGCCATTGCCCATAGTATAGGAGAAATTAAGAAAATAAAATAGATAAAATAAATTATTAGTGCGAAAAGAAATAAATTATAAATTTACCTTAAAACAATAAACGGTGATTTTATGGAAATTCTACCACTTGTAGCTTTATTCTGCTGTGTTTTTGGTGGAATTGGTGTAATTCTCCATACAGATATACTTAATAAAATAATTATGTTTGCCTTTTTAGAGGCCGGACTTATTGGACTTGTGGCTTCATTCTATTATTTGGATGTGGCAATGGTTTCTTCCATATTAGAGCCAATATCTACCATAGTATTACTACTTGGAGCAATAAAATATACTTATCTTATAAAAACTAAGAAACGATACAGCTCGGAGCTCCCTATACTTTCTAAATAAAAGGTGAGTGTTATGATACCTGATTTAATCACCCTTACGATGTATTGTGGATATATTATGCTAATTGGGGGCACAATGGGTGCAATATTTGGACCCCAAGCTAATGACCCATTTAAGAAACTTCTAAATATGGAAGTGCCTGCCATGGGTGTAGCGTTGATATTATTATCTTATAATCACACGCTGGCACTTATGACATTTCTTACAGTAAATACGATACTTATAATAGTATTTGTTAGAGCAATAATTAAAAATGAGGAAATAGGGAGATAATTATGAACCTAAATCTTGGTAAATTATTAAATTATATATCTAAACCCTCAGTAGTCCCTCGAATGTTTGCGGGATTTTTGTGTATTATCATGTTTGTTGAATTTTTTGCTCCAACTTCATTAAATGATGACCAGCTATACCCAAAAGCCCTTCCTCAGGAGCAAATATTCAAATCCTCATTGGCACCTTATGATAGGGGAGGAATACCATTAGAACAACCTGCAAATATCAAATCCCAATATCCACAGTTTGAACCAACAATTGGAAAAATAACGGCATATTTATCTCCACTGTCGATATGGATAGCAGAAAAAACCCCCTATTTGGGAACTACCATTGTAGCAACACCAGGGGGAATTATTGATGAGATATTATATTATACAAGGGGATTTGATACAATATTAGAATCTTTAACTTTATTGATTTCATTTATGATATTTAGCTATATCTACCTCGGTAGAAATGAGGTGGAATAATGGATATTACGCTATTATATAACAGCACGGTATTTACAGGTTTTATTGTTGGAATACTGTCTTTATTTGCCATTTCCAGCAGTGGAAAAAATAATAATTCTGATTTAGATATGGTAATTTATACCAATATCGTAGAATGTGCCATGGTGGTAATTATAGCCGCAGTAGGAACAGACCTTGCAGAGGCCCTTATACTTCCAGGTCTTGTTATTGGAATGGCAGAATTATTGGCAGTTTCCGAAGTTTTAGTTAATAGAAATGAGCACAGACAAAAAGATAAAGAGATTATAGAAATTAATCAAAGATATAATTTGATTAACAAAAATAACATAAAACAACATAAACTTCTTGAAGAATTTTTGGCCAAGGATGAAGCTCATGCAAAAATATCCATTAATAAAATGGAAGTTCTATATACGGCACCTAAATTTATGGCAATTGTATTGGTAGTTTATGGTGCAATATTAACAGGATTTACGGGCGGAGCAGTTATTGCATGTGGATTGTTATTCTATCTATTGTCCCAGAGAGTTTTAGAAAAAGAAGTTCCATTCCCTAAATTAAAAGTATATTGGGAGGGCATCTCTGGATTTTCTGGAATTATGTGGGCAATATGGATATTTGGTTTTATTGGATTGTATTTATTCCCACAACATTATATATATTTCTTATTAATTGCAGGTTGTGCATTAGCACTTAAAGTTGGCTCAAAATTGGGATTAATGGGAGATTTATTGGATAGGTAAATAACATAAAATAACGGCATATGGACGATATATATTAAATTGGTGATTATATGTTAGAATCAATTGCTGGGTCGTTATATGGATATATCCCTTTTGGAGATATTGTATTTTATATGACGGATTTTTCAATGATTGCATTTGTTGTTGCATTATTTTTTACAATAATTGTAGCACTTACAAAACCCGAAAAACAAATAGAGGCACAAATTGGAGAATTGGGAGATAAATTTAATACAGTATCTTTAAAAGAGATGAAGGCAAGGCGATTAATGGCAGTTATTTGCGGAATAACTACGGCATTTGCCATGCTAACTGGTGATGTGTTTAATTTTGCATTATTCTTAGCTGTAATTGGTATGGCAAATATTGGTATAGTTTCGGCCGTAAAAAAAGAATGGGTATTAACGGCGGCTTTCAATTATGGAATAATTGCAATGATATCTACGCTACCATTATTTGGGGCTGCATCCATTATTCTTGCAAAAACTGGTACGCTATCGATATTTGAATTATCTCGCCACCCCTATGACATATTTTATCAAAAAATTCTTTATGCAGTGGGCATGGTTGGAGAAACTGGTATTGCTCCATTTTATGCAGCTAAGGCTGAAATGTTTAGAGCTCCGGGAGCTCCCTATATTTTAATGATACATTTATCCTCGTTGCTTGTAATAGTTAGAACAGCGGAAATATTACTTAATATATAATTGGTGATTAGATATGACACCAGAGAACAAAAGCGGAATAATATCCATAATTATAGGAATTATTGGATTGGCTATTATAATATTGTATTCAAATAGTGCATTTATTACCTATATGGGGACTGCCCTATTTGTTCCATTTATAATATATGGCATTGGAATAGGATTGAATCCCCCAACAAGAAGAAAAAAAATTGGACAATTGCCATTTAGAGGGTGGTGATATTGAGTGCAATGACTACTACAACAATTATGCAAATTATAAGCGCTTTGAGTTATGGACTATATGCCTTTTTAGTTGGTGGATTATTATTGGGATTCCACAGAAAAATATTGGCAAGAGTTCATGGGAGACCAGGACCTCCAATATTGCAGTATATAATTAATGTTTTCAAATTTTATATAAAAGAGATAACTTTCCCCATTACTTCTGCCAATCCACTATATTTATCTGTGGCATTGATGGACTTAATGGTATGGCTAAGTGCCTTATTTGTGGCTGTGGTATTTAACTATTCATTATTAATTATTGTTGGGTTGTATGTCCTTCAAAAAATAGTTGAACATGGATGTGGGCTTAGTAGTGGTTCGCCATATGGAAAAATTGGAGGAGTTAGAAGTGTATTTTCTGCCGCAGCAGAGGTTCCATTGTTTGCCGTTGTGGGTATCATATTTATATTAACAAATTCCCTATTGGTCGGAGATATATTAAATTATCAAGCAATAAATGGGCCATTATTATTTAAATTACCACTTGCGGCATTTGCATTTTTTGTATTATTGGTATCAAAAGCCCCAACTAGTCCGTTTAGTATAGTAAAAGATAAGGCAACGGTTAGCGGATATATTACGGAGCATTATGGAACTCTTGAATCCATTATATTAATGTCTGATGCTATTGCTTGGTTTGTTCTACTGTGGTTATTTATAGCACTATTTATAGGTCCCGTTATAATTATGAGTCCAATTTTAACTCTCATAGGAATGACAATATTAACATTTATAATATCTATGATTTGTGCCACCACCCCATTATTGACTCCAAATCATTCAGTTATGATTCAGATATTAATTGCATCACTAACAATAATAGACTTGCTTTATAGGGCAACTCACTAATTGGTGATATTATGAAAAATTATATTTATTTATTATTAATTTCTTCAATTGCTATTATTGGAGTTCTTGTAGCAATAAACCTAATCCAAGTGAGTATTTTGCCTGTTTTGGTATTATTTTTAATAGGATTAATATTAACGATGATACTATTGGCAGGAAATAAAAAAATATCCCACATAATTGAACAGGTGGAATTATTGTTTATGTTTGGGGTATTTGTTGGGCTACTGTATGCAGGATATACAATATTTACAACTGGAATAATATTATAATAGATTATAATGTGGATAAATAGCTCTAAAAACAGAAAATAAAAAAATAAAATAAGAATAAAAATAGGAGTAAAAATAAAAATAACAACACACAACCGATACAGGTGGTTCTATGAATGAAGTGCCATTTCATTTATTATTTGGTGCAATAGGGCTTGTAGTCGGGGGATTCGTTGGATTAAATTATAGCTACAACAAATATAATCTCCCCTATGCAATAAAAAAAATTGATTCGTTGGCATTAATATGCTCCATAAGTGGAGCAATTATATTATTAGTAAATCTTCCATATTATTTAAATTACATAATAGGAGCTCCCTTACTTGGAATACCTTTTGGCATGAGACCGGGATATGGCAATATTGAGTTGTATGTTGGACTTATAATATTAACTATCGGAATCCTATTAAAATCATTGTTATTATAAAAGTGATATTATGGACTACGATTTAAAAACTAAACCCAAATCAGAAGATTTGGAATTTCCTAGCGGAAATAAGGAGAAAAATAAATACAAAGAACATTTAGAGCAAAAATATAACGCCATTAAAGGTAATAGATATATTATGGAAGATGTTATAGTTCCCATTGCAAATGCTCTAAAATTGCCTATTGATGATGTCATTGACATATTTGTAAATAAATATGATGGAGCTGGACTATATGAAACCCATGCCTACGGGGAACAGGCAAGAATGGGATGCTTAGGGCGAAAAGTAGATATTGATTTAGGGCTTTGCTGGGTTTGTGATTTCTTTGGTTTAATATCTAAAAAAGATGCCGACTTAATAAGAAAAAAAGTTGTAGAAGATACCATTATGAAAAAAATACCCTATAAAACAGCACTAGAAAATGGTAGAAAAATGGTTGTAGAACTGTTGAAATAACACATATATATGTGGTGTAATTATGATAAAAGAGTTTTTTAGAAAACGGTCAATAAACCTCTGTATAGTAAATACTGGTGGTTGCAATGGTTGCGATATAGAACTTGTATCCACACTTGCACCTCGGTATGATATAGAACAATACGGTGTTTATGTCCATAACAATCCACGGGAGGCCGATATATTAGTAATCACTGGACCAGTTACTCTCCCATGGAAAGATAAACTTGTAGAAATATATGAAAAAACACCAGAACCAAAAATTGTGGTGGCAGTTGGTGCCTGTGCATTAAGTGGCGGGATATTTAAAGAGGGCCATATATATGGTCCAGTTGATAAATTTATTCCTGTTGATGCTAAAATTGTAGGTTGCCCCCCAAGACCTTCTGAAATTATTGAAGCAGTGCTAAAAGTGGCACCCGATGCCCTTGCAGCAAAAGGAATAGCTCTTAAAAATGCTAACAAAGTAGCAAATGTAGAGTAGCATATAAAATGGTATTGATAAAATATATTAAGAAAAATTAAAAAACTGTGATAATATGAATGTAGTGCCAGTAGGACCGATACACCCGGTGCTAAAAGAACCCATAAGATTAAAGTTAATAGTTGAAGGAGAAAAAGTAATTGGTTCTGAGCTTGAAATGGGGTATGTTCATAGGGGAATTGAAAGGATAATGGAGGGAAAACATCACCTAAAAGGTATTCACCTTGCTGAAAGGGTGTGTGGTATTTGTTCATATATTCATACATACACCTTTGCAGAGTGCATAGAAAATTATTCAAAAATAGAAATCCCCGATAAAGCAAAATATTTAAGATTAATCACTTGCGAATTGGAACGGATACACAGTCATTTAATTGCATCCGCAGTTTATAATATTTCTATCGAACATGAAACTCTTGCTATGTGGGGATTAAGTGCAAGGGAGCATGTTATGGATTTATTAGAGATGATAACTGGGAACAGAGTAAATATGGGCTATAATTTAGTAGGTGGTGTTAGGGCCGACATAAATAAAGAAATGATTGATAAAATCCATAAAAAATTAAATGAATTAAGGGAAGACCTTAAAAACCTCGTATCAGCATTTGAAACTGGTCCATTGATTGGATTAAGGGGCAAAGGAATTGGGGTTTTAAAATATGCAGACATTATGAAAACTCGTGCAGTTGGTCCAGTGGCAAGAGCTTCGGCACTTCCAGAATGTGATTGGAGATTAAGACATCCAGTATATAAAGAACTCAAATTTAAGCCGGTTTGGTTTGAAGATGGTGACAATCATGCTCGTATGGCAGTTAGACATCATGAAGTATTGTCAAGTATTGATTTAATAGAGCAAGCTATTGAACTATATAATGAATGTTCTGGAAGAGTTAGGGTAAAACCAGAAATTAAAGGGGGAGAAGGAGAGTGGAGAAATGAGGCCC
Source organism: Methanococcus aeolicus Nankai-3 (assembly GCF_000017185.1). Classification (NCBI taxonomy): domain Archaea; kingdom Methanobacteriati; phylum Methanobacteriota; class Methanococci; order Methanococcales; family Methanococcaceae; genus Methanococcus; species Methanococcus aeolicus. The sequence continues at coordinate 385,394 of NC_009635.1, forward strand.
ATAGGGGAGAGGTATGTTATAAAATAGCCACTACAAATAATGGATTAATTAAAAGAATAATGATAAGAACCCCCACTGTGATGAATCTTGAAGCCATGAAAATAATGTTTAAAACTTGCCCAACTATCTCTGATGCTGTAACAACATACACATCAATAGACCCCTGTATATCATGCACAGAACGAACCATTGTATTAGAAGATAAAAAAACTGGAAAAATTAATAATTATTCATTTAATATGCTTTAATTAAAAACTAAAAAAGAGTTGAGATATTATGTCCTCCTCATTGTGGTATCTTTACGAGTTTGTAAGAAAAAAATGGATATCTAACTTCACCTGTGCTAAAACAGATGTAGAAAGCACAATTCCACAGAAAAGATATAGAAAAATACCTGTTATGGTGGAGCTCCCTGAGAAATGTATAAGCTGTGGAGCATGTGCTGGTGCATGCCCATGTTTTGCTATCGAAATGGTTAAAAATGATGAATATAATAAGGAGCTCCCTGTAATTGATGATGATTCATGTATAACATGTGCGTTATGTGTGGAATCATGTCCAACAGGAGTATTAGATATTGGAACAGTTAAGGAAGATACGGACGGTAGAGCTTTCAGTGTTCCAAAATATACAAATTTAATAATTGATGAAGAATTATGTGTTAACTGCGGATTATGTAAAAATGCATGTCCAGTTGATGCCATAGATTATAATGAAAAAACCCATTATATTATTGATAATGACTGTATTGAATGTATGGAATGTATTAAAGTATGCCCTGTTAAAGATGCTATAAAGACATACGACGAAAAATTGTTGAAAGAAAAATTCGATAAAACTCAATATTTAAAATATGATAGATTGACTAAATTAGATAATTTTAATGAAGATATTGAAGATGGCAAAAATAACAACAGTGACAATAATATCGACAATAATAGCAATGATAACAACAATGGAGATATGGACGCAGATACCACTGCTGATATTACTATGAATAACGAGGATATGCCAAGAATAGTAAAAAGCCTATGTATTAGATGTTATAATTGTGTAGATGTATGTCCAGATGGAGTAGATTTAGACAATTACACAGTGAATACCGATAGTTGGGAGGATATTTGTTTAGCCGTTTGTCCCACAACTGCCATGAGAATTGGGGCCGTAGAAAAAATTTCTAAAATAACAGATAAATGTTATATTGTCAATGAAGATGCCTGTATTGGCTGTAGGATTTGTTATAAAGTATGCGGTGTAGATGATACAATAAATATATCTTCTGAAACCCGTATGCCATATATTAATCCCAAATTATGCGTTAGGTGCGGACTTTGTTATAATGAATGCCCTGTTAATGCAATAGATTTAACAGATACAAAAATTGTTGAAAATACCTGCGAAGTAAGAAAAGCAAAAGATGAATTCAGAAATGTCATAAGGCAAGATTTAGATGAGTTTTCAAAGAAATACTTGGCATCTAAATTGGAAATTAATAAAACAATGGAAAAAACCATTAATAAATCTATTACCTGACAATGGGTATTTATATATAAATTTAAAATAACAAATATAAAAATGATTTTTATGCCGACAAATACTCTAAGCATAGATAAAGTGATAAAAAAACACTTTAATAATTTGGAAGTAGATATTCAACTGGAAACACCTTTGCCAAAACGAATGATTAAAATAGATGATTCGGTATGTATTTGCTGTAATATTTGTACAGAAGTATGTCCCGTTAATGCTATGGATGCCAGAGTGTTAAATGCTCCACGAATCAGCAATAAATGTGTATATTGCGAAATGTGTAAAGAAGCATGCCCAGTTGATGCCATAAACATTACTCGAATAGCCGGTAAATTCAATGACAATAATATTATATTAGAGGAGTCCACGGAATACAAAGAGTTAATATATAATCAAAAAAAATGCCTTGCCTGTATGGTTTGTTTAAAAAACTGTCCGTTCTGTGCCATCAGTAAAGCAGGACCAAAGGTAAAATTTAATATGAAAAAATGTAAATTATGTGGGCATTGTGGAAAATTATGTCCTCCAAAAGCTATTAAATTTAAATTATTATAATAATTTATTTTAATATTGCCTATTATATATGTATATTTATAGTAAGTTCAATAACTGTCCCTTATCTGGCTTATTATTGGTAATGGGGTATAGATTAGCTTTTAATCATAGCATATTTATGAAAAAGGCCGAAGATTGACTATATACGCTTTGGAGCTCCCTCTGGATATATACAATTTCTGTTATTAATTCTATTTATTAAATTATTAATGTTTATTTAGGTGGGATTATGATTACTATAAAAAAACCACTGGATGAAATTATAGATACCATCTCTGAAAAAGTAGGTGGTGACAATAAATCATTTAAAGGGATTTTAAAAAATTCAAATGTCTCTGAAAAATATATATGCATAGTGCCCGATGACTGCATAAGATGTAATCTATGTTATATCGAATGTCCAGTTGATGCCATAACAAAACCAACCGTAAGAAAACCTGCGGAAATTATTCCTGATAAATGTGTTAAATGTGAAATATGTGCTATGACTTGTCCAGTTGATACAATAAAAGTATTGGATGCCAATGCCAAAATTGAAAACCATAGCGTAGTTTATACCATTAAGGAACAAGATACAGAACATAGAACCATAAAATTAAATAACTATCATATTGATGTTGAAAAATGTATATTTTGTGGATTATGCGATAAATTCTGCCCCACAAATGCCATAACTGTGGAAAGACGAAAAAGTTTTGATATTGATTTAAATAAATGTGTGGGCTGTAATGCCTGTGCCAGCGTATGCCCTAAAAAAATTATAACTGTTGATAATGAGTTAGGGGAGCTCCCATTTAATAAATCAATTAGTGTGGATAATGATGTATGCGTTAAATGTCTTGTATGTGTGGAAGAATGTCCGATTAACATAATTAAGGAGATAGCCGAAGGAGTAGAAATAGATAAATCAAATTGTATGTATTGTGGAAGATGTGAAGGGTCCTGTCCAGTTCATGCAATTGAAATTAAAAATAAAGAATAATGATTAAAAATAAAATTTGGGGGAAAATTATGAAAGTAAAAGATTTAATGGACACAAATATTTTAAAAATTTATCCTGACTTCACCGCAAAAAAAACTGTTGAATTAATGTATAAAAGAAAAAGATTCAGCACAGCAGTTCTTGACGATGAGGATAGGTTAATTGGGTGGATTATGTCTCTTGATTTGGCAATACTTGATGATAAAACCATTTTGATAAAGGATATCATGCACCCATTGGATAAAATAATAACGCTGCATGAAAATGACCCTGCACGAGATGCCGTTGTAAAAATCGTAAAGCATAAGGTAATTAGTATCCCTGTGCTAAATAATGAGAGAAATGTTATAGGAATGGTTAGAAACTGCGATATAACAAAAACTCTTGCAAAATTATATGATATACCACTTGATAGTTTGTTTAAAACACTCCAAAAAGAGATAAAGGGCATAACTTGGGAGGAACTTATGGATGCCTCAACAATAATTACAAAACAAACCACCAACGAAGAAATTACGGCCGAAGAATATGAAAAAAAATTAAAAAATACCACCTTTGGTCAGGCAATATGGGCATGCGGAGGGCTGGAAAAATTCTTCGCGGGATTAATTAAAATTGGGGAAGTGGCAATAGCAAGAAAAATAGCAAGAAGAAAATAATTTGTATTATTTTGATTTATTTATTATTTTATATAAATTATTACATAAAACACCTATTTCTTTTAAGGATAGCGTATATACCTTTTTACCCAATAAATCATTAAATTCCATTATTTCATTTGAATTTAATAATTCTTTTAATTTATCCCTATCCATGTTAATTTCATGTGCCGAATGAATAAGTGCCTTTTTTGTATTTTTATTTCTATGCTGAAACAATGCCCTATTAAATCCATCAAAAAATTCCCAATTGTCTATATTATGTATTGGTTCATTTTTTTTAGTTATTTTTACAATTGCAGAATCTACCTTTGGTTTTGGAGAAAATGCAGAAGGCGAAACTTTACATACATAATCCACGACAGCCCTATATTGCACGGAAACACTTAATCTACTATATTCTTTTGTTCCCGAGGGAGCTCCCATTCTTTTAGCAAATTCATATTGATACATCAAAACAGCAACTTCAAAATCACAATCTAACAATTTAAATGTAATTGGGGAAGATATTTGATATGGTAAATTTGCCACAACTTTATTAAAGCCCAATTCCTTTAAATTAACTTTTAAAGCGTCATTCCAAATTATTTCAACATTGGGATATTCTTTAATTATATCTTCCCAAAATATTTCTAATTTTTTATCTAATTCGATAACTATTACTTTTTTACATTGTTTAGCCAATTCTTTTGTTAATATTCCTTTTCCCAATCCAATTTCTAAAACTATATCATTTTTATTTATATTGGCTGCATTAATTGCCTTTTTCACTATATTTTTATCTTTTAAAAAACATTGTCCTAATTTTTTATTTTGCTGCATAATTCCACTAAATACCTTGATAAGTTAATTATTTGTGTTTATAAATAATAATATATAATATTACTTTTATAATAATATATGTAATTAATATTTGATTAAATAAATAATATATGGATCATTGTTATTCTTTTGGTGATAGGATGGAAAAAATGATAAAAAAAGCAGTTATACCGGCGGCGGGATTTGGAACAAGATTATTGCCCCTAACAAAGGCAAAACCAAAAGAGATGTTATCAGTAGTGGATAAACCCATAATTCAATATGTAATTGAAGATTTGGCTGATGCAAGCGTTGATAATATATTAATAGTTACAGGAAAGGGAAAAAGTGCAATAGAAAATCATTTTGATAGAAATTATGGGCTTGAAAATAAATTAAAAGAAGGCGGGAAAACAGAATTATTAAATATTATTGGTAAAATAGATAATTTGGCAAATATATTTTATACCAGACAAAAACAACAAAAAGGACTGGGGGATGCCATATACTGCGGAAAAGAATTTGTCGGAAAAGAATATTTTTTAGCACTTGTTGGAGATACAATATATACTGGCAATGTAGTTCAAAAAATGCTTGAAGTGTATGAAAAATACAGATGTTCCGTAATTGTTCTTGAAAGAGTGCCAAAAGAATTAGTTTATAAATATGGGGTAATTTCTGGAAAAGAAATTGAGGAGGGAATATTTGAATTAGATGATTTAGTTGAAAAACCATCTGTTGAGGGAGCTCCCTCAAATTTAATAATCACGGGGGCATATTTATTATCGCCAAAAATATTTGACCATTTGGAAACCATTGAAATTGGTGCTGGAGGGGAGCTCCAATTAACCGATGCAATGAAATCATTATTAAAAGAGGAAAAAATAATGGGTGTTGAGGTGGATTGCACCCGATATGATATAGGAGATATTGAGGGATGGTTAAAGGCAAATGTTGAAATTGCCATGGAAAAAATTCCCAATTTTAAGGATTATTTAAAAGAAGTTGTTAATAAATAATATTCATTTGGGCAGTGTTATGGGAGCTCCCGTGATGCCATAACAAATAATATAATTATTTTTAAAAAAGGTGAAATATTGAAAGTTCTCATAACTGGTGGAGCAGGATTTATTGGAAGTCATATAGTAGATAAATTTTTAGAAAATAACCACGAGGTTGTAGTTTTAGACAATTTAACCACGGGCAATTTAGATAATATTAAACGAAATAATGATAATATTGAATTTATAAATAAAAGCATACGAGATAATGATTTAAATTTTGAAGATATTGATGTGGTAATACATCATGCTGCACAAATAAATGTTAGAACCTCTGTTGAAAATCCTGTTTTAGATGGAGATATAAATATTTTAGGATTAATAAATATTTTAGAGAAGATAAAAAAATATGGGGTTAAAAAAATAATATTTGCATCTTCGGGAGGGGCTGTTTATGGGGAACCAGAATATATGCCCGTTGATGAAAATCATGTCGGAGCTCCAATGAGTCCTTATGGAGTAAGTAAATTTTGTGGGGAAGAATATATAAAATTATACAATAGATTGTATGGCATTGATTATACTATTTTGCGATATTCAAATGTATTTGGGGAACGGCAAGACCCATTGGGTGAAGCCGGAGTAATCTCTATATTTATCGATAAAATGGTTAAAAACGAAAAAGCCACAATATTTGGAGATGGTGGCCAGACAAGAGATTTTGTTTATGTTGGTGATGTGGCAGAGGCAAATTTAAAGGCCTTGGATTGGAAAAATGAAATTGTAAATATTGGAACAGGAATAGAAACCTCTGTAAATGAATTATATTCAGTAATTGCAAATGAATTAAATTATAATGATAAACCAATATATGATAAACCAAGAGAAGGAGAGGTTTATAGAATTTCATTGGAGATAAATAAGGCTAAAAAATTAGGTTGGAAACCTATTGTTGATTTAAAAGAAGGCATAAAAAGAACTGTTGAATGGACGAAAAATAAATAATATAAAAAAATATCGATAATATAAAATTCCCAAAAAAGAGGAATAAATTTCTACGAGGTGCAAAATGAAAGGTATAGTTTTAGCAGGAGGTTCTGGGACTAGGTTATATCCCATTACATATGCAGGAAATAAACATTTAATGCCACTATATAATAAACCAATGATATATTATTCACTGTCAATTTTAATGCTATCTAAAATTAAAGATATTTTAATAATTACAACGCCCAATGACATATCACAATATAAAAAATTATTGGGCAATGGGGCGCACTACGGAATAAATATACAATATAAAGAACAGTCTGAACCAAAAGGACTTGCAGATGCGTTTATTATCGGAGAGGACTTTATTGGGGAGGATACCGTATGTTTGATACTTGGAGATAATATGCTATATGGTAGTGGATTAACTGGATTTTTAATTGATGCGAAAGAAGAAATTTCAAAAAATGGGGGTAGTATTGTATTTGGGCAATATGTAAAAGACCCAGAACGATATGGAGTAATTAAATTTGATGAGCAAGGGGAAATTGAAGAAATTATAGAAAAACCAAAAAATGCTCCATCAAATTATGCTGTTATAGGTCTTTATTATTATGACAACAAAGTTATTGATATTGCTAAAACCATAAAACCATCTAATAGAGGAGAATTGGAAATAACTGATGTAAATAATGAATATTTAAAAAATAAAAAATTAAGCGTAAAATTATTGCCAAGAGGAACGGCATGGTTTGATGCTGGAACTCATGACAGTTTTTTAGAGGCAAGTAATTTTATATCTGCTGTTGAAAAAAGAATGGGATTAATGGTTGGATGTTTAGAGGAAATAGCATATCATAATGGATGGATAACAGACAAAGAACTTTTGAACTTAGCCGAACCGTTGATGAAAACAGAATATGGGAAATATTTAGAAAAACTTGTTAATGAGAAATAATATTTGTATAATTTATATTTTATTTTATAATTTATTTGGTGAAATAATGAAAATAGTAATTACTGGGGGAGCAGGATTTATTGGCTGCAATTTTGTTAGAATGATGGTAAATAAATATCCCGATTATGAAATTAAAGTTTTAGATAATTTATCCTATGCTGGAAGCTTGGATAATTTAAAAGATATTTCGGATAAAATAGAATTTATTAAAGGAGATATCACCAACAAAGAGGCCGTAGAAAACTCATTAAAAGATGCCGATGCAGTTATACATTTTGCAGCTGAATCTCATGTTGATAATTCTATTGAAAATCCAGAAAATTTTGTTAAAACCAATGTATTTGGAACATATAATCTATTAGAATGTGCTAGAAAAAATGATATTGATAAATTTTTACATATTTCCACAGATGAAACTTATGGAAGTATTGAAAGAGGTTCCTTTAAAGAAACCGATAGATTAGATCCTGCATCACCATATTCTGCTTCAAAAGCAGGTAGTGATTTATTAGTTAGTGCATATCATACAACCTATGGATTAAATACATTAATTACTCGTTCAAGCAATAATTTTGGACCATATCAATATCCTGAAAAACTTATACCAGTTTTAATAAAAAATGCGATATACAATAATCCCCTTCCAATATATGGAGATGGATTAAATGTTAGGGATTGGATTTTTGTAGAGGATAATTGTAGTGGTGTTGATGTGGTGTTCCACAAGGGGGAAATTGGAGAGGTATATAATATAGGAGGGGGCAACGAAAAAACAAATCTTGAAATCACCAAATTAATATTAAAAGAATTAAATAAGCCAGAAGAATTAATAACATTTGTGAAAGATAGATTGGGGCATGATAGAAGATATTCGATAGATACAAATAAAACAAAAGCTCTTGGATGGGAACCTAAATGGGAATTTGAAGATGCATTAAAATATACTGTAAAATGGTATTTGGAAAATAAATGGTTTTGGGAATAATTAATTTTTACCCAAAATTATTTAATTTGGTGGAATTATGGAAAAAATAGCAATTATTGGTTTGGGAATGATTGGATATGAAATCACTAAAAAATATAATGAATTGGGATATGATACACATATTATAAATCGTAGTGATAAAGGTTTTTTTAAAAATAATGATAATATAACTAATCATTTTGTAGATATTACCGACGAAAATAAAATAAAAAAAACCATTGAAAATATAAATCCTGATTTTGTTGTAAATACGGCGGCATTTACCAATGTGGATTTATGCGAAACTGAGAAGGAGCAGGCATATAAAACCAACGCTCTTTCTGTTGGATATGTGGGAGCTCCCTGTAAAAAATTAAATATTCCATTGTGCCATATATCCACTGACTATGTTTTTGATGGGGAAGATGGTAATTATGTGGAAAATGATGAAATAAATCCAATAAACTATTATGGATATACAAAAGCTGAGGGGGAAAAGATTTTAAATGAATTAAATCATGATTTAACCTCGATTGTTAGAATTTCAGTTCCTTACTGCATAAGTCCTGTTAAAGTCAATTTTTTTATGTGGGTATTGGACATGCTTAAAAAAGGAGAGGATATGAATATTTTGATTGACCAGTGGAATACCCCAACATTCATAAATGAATTGGTTGATGGTATTGTGATAATTCATAAAAAAGATGCTTCTGGGTTGTTTCATTTTGGAGGTGGCGAAAAAGTAAGCAGATATGAATTTGCCTTAAAGGTTGCCGAAATATTTGAAATGGATAAAACCCCAATAAATCCTGTTGAAAGCTCTGAAATGAATTGGAAAGCAAATAGACCAAAAGATACGACTTTAAATAATGGTAAAATCGAACGAAAATTAAAAATAAAATTGAAAACTGTTGATGAATGTTTAAAGGAAATTAAAGGGAGCTCCTATAAATTTATATCGGAGCTCCACCACTAAATCACAACTATTATATAACATGTCCAACATATTTGACATAATAACGATAGGGTGTCAAATATGATAGACAAAAAAATAATATTTGAAGAAGTAATATTAGATAATTTGGAAAAAGCTAAAAATACCAAAATAATCAATAGGGATATAAATATACCATTACTATCAAATAAAATAAAAGCAATTTATGGAGTAAGAAGAAGTGGAAAGACATACTTCTTATTTCAGATGATAAACAGCAATTATAACAACGATTTTATATACATAAATTTTGAAGATGAAAGATTAATAAATATTACAGTAGATGAATTAAATGATTTCTTAAAAATAGCACTATCTATAAAAGATACAAAGAATTTATTTTTTGATGAGATTCAAAATATTAACAACTGGGAGAAATTTATAAGAAGATTGAATGATGAGGGATACAATGTTTTTATTACGGGCTCTTCTTCTAAATTATTATCAAAAGAGATTGCAACATCTTTAAGAGGTAGAAGTTTAAGTAGGGAGATACTTCCATTAAATTTCAAAGAATTTTTAAAATTCAACAATGTCTATTATAAACCATACCTATCTACTGCGGAAAAATCAGAACTACTATCTTATCAAAATAATTTTTTTGAATTTGGAGGTTTTCCAGAATTAACTTTTTTAGATGACGATGGCTTAAAAAAGGAAATTCTTAAAGAATATTTAGATGGGATATTTTATAGAGATATTGTCGAAAGATATAATATAAGAAATATAAAAGAAGTAAGGGTTTTAAGAAATATTTTAATAAATCTCTATTCAAATGAAATATCTGTTAAAAAAATTACAAATTTTTTAAAAGAATACAACACCAAAATTAGTAGGGAAAGCATTTACACATATTTATCTTATTTTGAAGATGCATATTTAATATTTTCATTGGAAAATTTTTCCTACAAAACAAGAACAACTTCAAATTCAAAATTATATATAATTGATGGAATATGGAATTTTTCATTAAATGTTGGCGGTAAAAATAAAGGTAAAATTTTAGAAAATATGGTTTTCTTGGAGTTAAGAAAAAATGGATTTATTGAAAATGAAAATATATTTTATTGCAAAGGTAGAAACTATGAAGTTGATTTTTTAATATTAAATGGTGATGAAAGGGAGCTCCTTCAAGTTTGTTATGAATTAAATGAAATAAATAATGATAGAGAGTTTGGAGCATTTAAAAAGGCAATTAATGATTTAGGGTTGGAAAATGTCAAATTAAAAGTCATTACACATAATGATGAAGGTTTTAAAAATATAACTGTGGGCGATAAAGAATATACTGTTGAAATACTTCCTTTTTGGAAGTGGAGTTTATTTATATTATAATATAGAATATAGTATATTAATAATGATTTAAGAATAATTAATAAAAATATAGTTAATCTTCAATAACTGTCCATATCCGTCCCAAATCATTAAATAAAATCTCTTCGAGATTTTGTACAAAATCGAAGATTTTGTAAATAAATTTCTTCGTTTTTTAGTACTGGATAAATATTTACATATAATAGGCGATTTAGGGAAATATTTCGAAGATTTACTATAAATAAAAGAAAGGTGTGTGATACTATGCCATTTGAATTTATGAAAACCAAAATTTCAGAAGTGATATTAATAAAACCAAAAATTTTTGGAGACGAAAGAGGATTTTTTTTAGAAACATATGAAAAAGAAGATTTTGAAAATGCAGGCATTAAAGGAGAATTTGTTCAGGACAATCATTCTAAATCTTGTCATGGTGTGTTAAGAGGATTACATTTTCAAAAAGAACCTTATGCACAAGCTAAAATAGTTAGGTGTATTAAAGGAGTTATTTTTGATGTTGCTGTGGATTTAAGGGGGAGCTCTCCAACATTTGGGCAGTGGGTAGGGGTTGTGCTGTCAGAGTATAATAAACATCAATTGTATATTCCAAGGGGATTTGCCCATGGTTTTTGCGTTTTAAGTGATGAGGCAGAGGTAGTATATAAGGTGGATAATAAATATGCTCCTGAATGTGAATGCGGAGTAATTTGGAATGATGAAGATATTGGTATTGACTGGCTTATTGATGAACCAATACTGTCCGATAAGGATAAACAATGGCATACTTTAAAGGAGTTGGATGAGAAGGGTGAGCTCTTTTAATTAGAGAAAGTGAAATTAAAGAAATACTATCAATTTTAGAGGGAGAACCTAACTTAATATATTTCATCTACGGTTCTATAAATAGTGGAAAATCTACTTTAATTAGAGAAATTATAACAAATAAGTTGGATAAATCAAAATATATACCATTTTTTATAGATTTTAGAACAAGGAATGTATTAAATGTGGATAACTTTATTGAATGTTTATTTGAAGTGGATGAAAAATCAAAAGTGGATGATTTTAGAGAGTATGCCAAATCATTGGCTGATTTATTGGTTAATGGGTCTGAGGAGTTAAGCAAGTATTATTTGGGAGCTCCCATAAGAATTCCAAAATCACTTTTTGATAAGATTTTTGCTAAAAAAGATAAATCTGGCGATGTTTATCAATATATGGAGTATTTATTTGCTAAATTAAATGAAAAAGGGAAAATACCAATATTGATATTCGATGTCTTGGAAAACTTCGTTTTCCAAAATCTTTGTCGCTCCGCTCCAAAGAATCTCCAAATGATTAAAGAATTAACATTAAATGGAAATAGATTACTATTGTGGAGTTTATTCCAATTCTTAGTGGCATTAACTAAGGTTCAACACTTATGTCATGTATTTTGTTTAAGTTCTGATAGTTTATTTATTGAGTATGTTTATAATACTGGTGAGCTCGAAGGAAGGGCAAAATATATATTAATAGAAGATTTTGATAAAGAAACATCTTTAAAATTTATGGACTTTTTGGCAAAAGAATTATTAAAATCAGAATTATCAAAAGAACAGAAAGAGTTAATTTATTCCTATGTTGGTGGAAAACCCATTGATATAATCTATACAATTAATGAAATGAAATATAGGAAATTAGAAGATATTTTAAATGAAATGTTAAATGATAGTATTCAAAAATTAGACATGCTTCTAAATAAATTAGATTATATAACACCAAAAATATCCATTGAAAATGAAATTATTGAAATTAAGAAAGAAGATGTTGTTAATGCACTAAAATTATTTAAAACTAAATATGAGATTGATAAAAAGGCTATTAGCACGCCTGTATATATTTACTTAATCAAAGAAAATATTTTATTCCTTAATCCACAAAAAGGGATATTAAAACCGCAGTCATATTTGGTATGGAATGCTATTAAAGAGATAGTTTAATTTTTGTTTATAGGAGCTCCGATGATTTTCATTTAGTTTATATAATAGGTGAGCTCTAACATTATGAAATTTTTAATTTTTTATTATGGGAGCTCCTATAAGTGTCTATATATTTTTAAAGATACATTTCCTTTCATTTTGAAAATTGAATAAATTTAAATATGATAACTGTCGTATATACATAATTAGATATAATACTCCGTATGATTAACAATATGATGGAATTTTTTATAACATTTACTTTAAATTAGGCGTAATGGTGAAATCATGAAAGTAGTAATTTTAGCAGGAGGATTTGGAACAAGATTGTCAGAAGAAACTCACAAGATACCAAAACCAATGGTGGAAATTGGGGGAAAACCAATTTTATGGCATATTATGAAAATATATTCTACTTATGGATATAATGACTTTGTGATATGTCTCGGATATAAAGGATATGTAATAAAGGAATATTTTGCCAATTATTTTTTACACAACAGTGATGTAACAATAGACATTAAGAATAACACTATGGAAATACACAACAACTATTCTGAACCATGGAAGGTTACTCTCGTAGATACAGGACTTAATACAATGACGGGAGGTAGAATTAAGAGAGTTGCCAAATACTTGGATGATGAAACATTCATGCTAACTTATGGTGATGGAGTGGGAAATATTAACATAAAAGAACTTGTTGAATTTCACAGAAACCATGGTAAATTGGCAACAGTTACTGCAACACAGCCCGAAGGAAGGTTTGGGGCATTAAGATTAGAGGATAATAAAGTTACAAGTTTTGCTGAAAAAATGGATAATAAAGACAGCTGGATAAATGGCGGTTTTTTTGTATTGGAACCAGAAGTAATTAACTACATAAAAGATGACACTACAATATGGGAAAGGGAACCGCTGGAAAAATTATCAAAAGATGGGGAGTTAATGGCGTATTTCCATAATGGTTTCTGGAAACCTATGGATAAATTAAAAGATAAGATGGAATTGGAAGAAATGTGGAATTCAGGTAATGCACCATGGAAAATATGGGGTGAGTAATATTGTCTAAAACAATATTATTAACAGGGGCCACTGGGTTCTTGGGAAGTCATTTATTGGAAATGTTGGTAAAAGAAGGGAATAATGTTATCATTTTAAAGCGTAGTTTTTCCAATATATCAAGAATTAGACATCTCTTAGGGGATGTTAAGTATTACGATATTGATAAAGTTGAATTAAAAACACCTTTTGCAGAAAATGAAATAGATATGGTAATACATACTGCCACATCCTATGGTAGAAAAAACGAAAAAATTAGTGAAATTGTAGAAACTAATCTAATGCTTCCATTAAAACTATTAGAATTATGCACATTTTTTAATACTGACACATTTTTTAATACTGACACAATTTTACCTAAAAACTTAAATTACTATGTGTTATCAAAAAAGCAATTTTTAGAATATGGGAAAAGAATAAGTGATGAATGTAAATTAAGATTTATAAATATGAAGTTAGAACACATGTATGGTCCAAAAGACGATAATACAAAATTTATCCCATATATAATTGAAAAGATGTTAAAAAATGAGAAAGAAATCAACCTAACAAAAGGGGAACAGAAAAGGGATTTTATATATGTTGAGGATGTAGCTAACGCATATGCAACTATTCTGTCCAAAATAAATAGTTTTGATAAAAAGTTTTATGATATTGAAGTAGGGACTGGTAACCCAGTTAAAATAAAAGATTTAGTTATGCTGATAAAAAATTTATGTAATTCAAATATAAAATTGAATTTTGGAGCAATTCCATATAGAAAAAATGAAATTATGAACTCTGACGCAAATCCTGAATTTTTAAGGAATTTGGGATGGTTTCCTAAGTTTTCATTGGATGAAGGTTTAAGAAAAACAATATCTTACTATCAAAAACATCTGGTGAAGAATGATGAATAATAATGCAAATGATTCTTTGTGCAAATTTTTCAAAGGAAAAAAAATTCTCATTACAGGACATACAGGGTTTAAAGGTAGTTGGCTAACACAGGTTTTATTGAATTCTGGGGCAGATGTTATAGGGTACTCCTTGAAACCAAACACCGACCCAAATTTATTCAATATTTTAAATTTGGAAAAGAAAATAAAAAATTATTTTGAAGATGTTAGGGACTATAGCAAAATTAAAGAAATCATTGAAAAAGAAAAACCGGAAATTGTTTTTCATCTTGCTGCCCAACCATTAGTTAGAGATAGTTATGATGATCCACTATTTACCTATGAAACAAATGTGATTGGAACTGCAAATATCCTTCAAGCTATAAAAGAGACTAAATGTGTTAAATCAGCGGTAATAATAACCACAGACAAAGTTTATGAAAACAAGGAATGGATTTGGGCATATAGGGAGAATGATGAACTTGGAGGGTATGATCCATACAGTACATCAAAGGCATGTGCTGAATTGGTGGTTAGGTCATATATAAGAGCATTTTTTAATACAAAAGATTATGGAGATAGACACAACACATTAATAGCATCTGTAAGGGCAGGGAATGTAATAGGGGGAGGAGATTGGTCAAAAGATAGATTGATTCCAGATATTATTAGAGCAATATTTGAGAAAGACGAACAAATAATCATAAGAAGTCCTGAAAGTATAAGACCTTGGCAGCATGTGTTAGAACCTTTACTGGGTTATTTATTATTGGCACAGCATCTCTACAATGGAAAAAAAGAATTCGTCGGTGCGTGGAATTTTGCACCAAATGAAGAAAACTTTATAAATGTTGAGAAATTGGTGAAAAAGGGAATCGAGATACTTGGAACAGGAAAATATACTGTAAAACGGGATGATAGCAAGCATGAAATGAAAATTTTAAAGTTAGATGCCACAAAGGCTAAAACTTATTTAAAATGGAAACCTGTATTGAATATTGATGAAACATTGAATTGGACTTTTGAATGGTATAGGAAATATTACGATAATGAAGACATATCATCATTTACAAATAATCAAATAAATTCGTTTTTTGATAGGTGGAAAAATGTCTGATGAAATTAAAAATAAAATTTTAGAATTGGTAAAGGAATATTACGTTAAATCCTATGAAAAATTACCTGATAATAAAGTCCCAGTCTCCGGGAAAGTTTATGATGAAAAAGAGTTGCAAAATTTAGTTGAAGCTTCATTAGAAGGTTGGTGGACAGAAGGTAAGTGGAACTCATTATTTGAAGAAAAATTAAAAAATTTCTTAAATATAGATTATGCTCTAACAGTAAATTCAGGCTCATCTGCAAATCTTATTGCACTTAAAACATTAACATCTATAAAATTAGGGGATAAGCAAATTAAACCTGGCGATGAAATAATTACAGTAGCAGCCGGATTCCCAACAACTGTTAATCCAATTATCGAAATTGGTGCAACTCCTGTTTTTGTAGATGTTGAGTTAGGGACTTATGATGCAAAAGTAGAGGAAATAAAAGAGGCAGTATCTTCAAAAACAAAGGCCATATTTATGGCACATACTTTAGGGAATCCATTTAATATTAAGGCAATTAAAGAAATTTGTGAAGACCATAATTTATGGCTTATTGAAGATAACTGCGATGCTCTCGGTTCAAAATATGATGGAAAATATACTGGAACATTTGGGGATTTAGCAACATTGAGTTTTTACCCTGCACACCATATCACAACAGCAGAAGGGGGGGCAGTTTTGACAAACGACCCACAACTGTATCAAATATCCCGTTCAATAAGAGATTGGGGAAGGGATTGTTGGTGTCCAACAGGAAAGGATAATACTTGTGGAAGAAGATTTAATTGGCAGTTAGGAAAATTACCTTATGGTTATGACCATAAATATATTTATTCCGAAATAGGATATAATTTAAAAATGACTGATTTGCAGGCATCAATTGGTGTGGCACAGATGGATAAATTAGAATCATTCACTAAAAAAAGAAAAGAAAATTTTGAATATTTATATAACAAATTAAAAGAATTTGAAGATTATTTCATTCTTCCTAAGGCAACTGAAAATTCAGAACCATCATGGTTTGGATTTTTACTAACTATAAAAGAAGGTAGTAATATAAATAGAACCAAATTTATGCAGTATCTGAATGATAATGGTATTGGAACAAGATTGTTATTTGGTGGAAATTTAACAAAACAGCCGTATTTTATCGATTATCGTGTTAAATATAGACAAATTGGAGATTTAAAAAATACTGATATTGTAATGAACAACACATTTTGGATTGGTGTTTATCCTGCACTGGAAAAGGGACATTTGGATTATGTTTATGATGTGTTTAAGAAATATTTAGAAAGGTGAAAAAAATGAAAATTCTTATAACGGGAGGATTAGGATTTTTGGGGAGCAATCTTTCACATGAAAGTATAAACCGCGGATATGAGACAATAATAATGGATAATTTTTTTAGAGAAGGGACTACATTAAATTATAACTGGTTAAAGGAGCAGGGGGATTTTACCCTTGAAAATAAGGACATACGACAGTGGTATGATATAGAAGAAATGATAAAAAAATATAAACCAGATGTTGTGTTCCATACAGCAGGTCAAGTTGCAATGACCACATCATTGAATAATCCAAGGTTAGATTTTGAAGTTAATGCATTGGGGACTTTTAACTTACTTGAAGCAATTAGAAAATACAGTCCAGAAACTATGGTATTATTTTCTTCGACAAATAAGGTTTATGGGGATTTAGAATATATCAAATATGTGGAAAAAGAAACAAGATATATTGCCCCAGATTATCCAAATGGATTTGATGAGAATTTATGTTTAGATTTCCATTCGCCTTATGGATGCTCAAAAGGAACAGCAGACCAGTATTTATTAGATTATAATAGAATGTTTGGCATAAAAACAGTTGTTTTTAGGCATTCTTCAATGTATGGAGGAAGGCAATTTGCCACCTATGATCAAGGATGGATTGGATGGTTCGTTAAAGAAGCATTAAGGATTAAGAGCGGAGAAATTGAAGGTGTCGAAATACATGGGAATGGAAAACAGGTGAGGGATGTTTTACATGCTGATGACATGGTAAATCTGTATTTCAAAACTGTTGAAAATATTGATAAATGTGCAGGTGAAGCGTTTAATATTGGTGGGGGGATGAACAATAGTTTATCTTTGTTGGAATTATTTGGATTTCTGGAAGATGAACTAAGTATTAATATAAATATAAACAAAAAGCCTTGGAGATGCAGTGACCAAAAGGTATTTGTTGCAGATGTTGGAAAAATAAATAAATATGCTGGATGGAAACCAAAGATATCTAAGGAAGAAGGATTAAGAAAAATGATTAAATGGTGTGAGGAAATTTTGGGTGAGTAATTATGACAGATAAACCACTGTTATCAATTTGTATTCCTACATATAATAGGGCTGAATTTTTAAAGGATGCATTAGATTCAATATTGAGGCAGATTAACGAGAACAATAAAGATAAAGTAGAGATTTGTATATCTGATAATGCTTCTGAGGATAATACAGAAGAGTTAGTTAATGAATATCAAAAGAAATCACAAATTCCTATAATTTATCATA
This sequence comes from Methanococcus aeolicus Nankai-3, assembly GCF_000017185.1. Classification (NCBI taxonomy): domain Archaea; kingdom Methanobacteriati; phylum Methanobacteriota; class Methanococci; order Methanococcales; family Methanococcaceae; genus Methanococcus; species Methanococcus aeolicus. Next base: position 403,695 of record NC_009635.1, read on the forward strand.
AAAATGAAAAAAATATGGGTGCTGATTATAATTATTTAAAAGTTGTTGAAATTGCTAATGGTGAGTATTGTTGGTTATTGGGCAGTGATGATATTATTGAAGATGGTGGAATTGATACTGTTTTGGAGGAGATTGAAGGGAATGGGGATGTTGTGGATATTTTTATCGTAAAACAGAAAGGATATGATAAAGAATTAAAGAAGAAAATAAACCTCCGTTCTCCATTAATTAATGATGATGGAAATGATGTACTATTTAATAACTCAGTTAATGCACTAAATAGAGTAGAATTATGGGATTGGGGCTATATCTCAGCAATGGTTATCAATAGAAAAAAATGGTTATCCATTAAAGGATATGAAAAATGGATAGGAAGTGCTTATGTTCATGTTTATATTATTTATTCCATGATGAAGCAGAGTTCAAAAGTTAAATTTATTAATAAATACTTAGTAGGTTGGAGAAGTGATAATGACAGTTTTTTAAATGAATTAAAGGAATATGGTAGATTTAAAATAGATTTAAATTACATATCTATTGCAAAAGAAGTTTTTGGTAAAAATTCCGAAGAATATAAAATAATTGAAAAAATGTTAATTAATACACCAGTATTATCTGGAAGAATAGTATCCTTCAAGTTAAGTGGGTTATCATATAATATATATATCAAAATGTTTAAAGACCTCTATCCCATAGGTCATAAATACCCGAGATTTTGGGTATGGTATATTCCATTATTTTTAACCCCATCTTTTGTATATAAAATTGTGCGACCCATAGTAAAAGGAATAAAAAATACAAAACATAAAATTTAGAGTATATTAAAAAAGGGGATACATTTGGGTACTATAAAGATAATAGCTAAAAATACAACAATATTGTATATTTCCGAAGTTCTTAGCAAATTTTTAGGATTTTTATATGTAATGTACATGGCAAGATATTTAGGGGCAGAAGGATATGGGATCATATCTTTTGCCATGGCATTTACAGGAATATTTGCCATATTTATGGATTTTGGAATAAATCAGCTGAGTATTAGAGATATTTCCAGAGATAAAACAATTACTGAAAAATACTTAGATAATATACTAATGTTAAAGGTTATAATTGGTATTATTGTATATTTATCAATTATAATCATAATGAAAGTTATAGATTACAATACTACAACAATATTTGTTGTATATATTATTGCATTAAGTACTTTATTTAATTCATTTAACCAAACTATTTACTCAATATATCAATCTTATGAGAAAATGGAATACATGGGTATCGGAAAAATTTTGAATAGTATTTTAATGTTCTCGGGTGTATTTTTAGCTGTCTTTTTGAATTTGGATATTGTAAAATTCGCATATATTTACCTAATGGCATCAATAATAAACTTTATATATTGTATATGTGTATTATCTATTAAGTTTGTAAAACCAAAATTAAGTGTAGATTTGAAATTTTGGAGATGGCTTTTAAAAGAGGCGATACCATTTGGATTGGGCGGGATTTTTATAAGCATATATTTTAATATAGATTCAGTAATGTTATCTGCAATGAAAGGAAATATATATGTCGGATGGTATAATGCACCTTATAAATTAATATTAATTTTATTATCGGTTCCTGCAATATATACTGCATCAATACTGCCCACAATATCAAAGAATTTTAATAATATTAATAATTTAAAAAAAATATATTCTACATCCTTTAAATTTCTATTTTCAATGTCTTTATTGATATTCGTTGAAATATATTTATTTGCCGGCGATATCATAAATTTTATTTATGGGATAGATTATAAGCCATCTGTTACGGCACTAAAAATTTTAATATTTGTAATACCTATAATGTATCTTACATATTTATCAGGTAGTTTTCTTAGCGTCACAGGCAAACAAAAATATTTATGCAATGTTGTAATGTTAAATGCAATATTTAATGTCTTGCTGAATTATTTATTAATTCCTCGGTTTGATATTTTGGGTGCATCGCTTGCTACTGTATTAACTGAGTTAATTGGATTATTTTTAATGGTATATTGTATAATTAAATATTTTTTTAAATTATCTGCTATTGATTTGATGCTAAAGCCATTATTTTGTGGAGGGCTTGTATTTTTAATAAGTTATATGTTAAAAGAGTCTGTTGATTGGATATTTTTAAGTATTTTTGGGAGTTTAGTTTATGGGGTAATGTTAATTGTTGCAGATAAACAGATTAAAAAAATAGTATTTGATTTATATAATGAATTTAAAGCTAAAATTTGAATTAATTTGAAAGGAAAATTTGGCTACCTTTATTATCGTAGATTTTGTTTTTACCTCTTAACAGGGGTTTTACATCCGAAAAATTAAAATAATACCATATCATCGTATAACGATTAATATCAAATCCTATATTTTTAATATTTGCATACTTCAGCCAAATGTAAGTATTACTTTCTATATTTTTTATGTGTGGATTTAATCCAATTATTTTTAAAGACCTGTCTCCATAATTGTCAAATGTGGCTCCAACAGATGACGGCAATTCATTATTACGAGAAATATTCTTTTTTCCATACGCAGATGCCCATTTTGCCGCATGTACATCATAAACATCTGTTAATAGCCTATAAAATGCTGATTTGTCTTCTAAATTTCCAAAATTATCTATGGATTTTTGACTTAATGCTATTGATCGCGGATGATTTTTTGTAATTTCTTGAATAAATCCAACATTTAGTAACATTAAGATTATTATATAAATATGCATAATCTTTAAAATATTAGTTGTAGTAATATCTCTTTTAAACCCCTTTAAAATCAATTTAATAAAAAATATGCCTCCTATGGAAAAAAATGGTGATGTAGCCACCAGTGACAGTGTAAATAGTCTATCTGGTCCCATAACTGCAAAAAATGGTAAAACTATCGCCGCCACTAAAATTGCTAAAAAATATAATGAAATTCCAATATATATTAAACCAAATTTAAATTTCGATTTTTTATTAAATAGATTTAATAGGCATTTGATCATTCCCAATATTATAAAAAATGCTACTCCAAAGTTCATATATTTTCGAATTAACAATAACCCGGATACTTGTTTAGTCATCATGTATGCCCCTCTTGATGTATCAGGACTTAAAAATTCTGTCCAAATTGAATTTAAAACATTATTTCCAATACTTATTATTGTACAAAATAATGAAGAATCAGATATATATACATACCAGGACAAGTATAATGTGACATATATTCCAACTAATGAGAAAACCTCTTTTAAGTTATTATTATTTTTATTATATAATCCGGGAATCTTTAAAAACAAAGCAGTAAATAATAATCCTGCCATAAATATGGATGAAGTACCATAATGGGACCAAACTATGCTAAATCCAATTAAAATAGTCAATATTTTTTTTTTAAATTTATTCATATTATTGTATATTGTAATAATAAATAGTATTATGAAAAATTCTGCCATAAATTGCTTAGTAGTAATTGCAAATATCATTATATACCCCATGCTATTTATTATCAGAGAAGATAAAAATGCAATTTTGTCAGCTAAATATATTTTAACAAATATATAAATTGCAACAGGGAATGTAGAAATCCATAGTGGAAATATTACCTTATAAATCCAAATTAAATTAAGGCCACAAATGAAACATATTAATGGTGTGAATATCTTACTGCTCAACACTGAATTGTAATTTCCAAAATTATTATAGTTCCAAAACCCATTTTCTATTGTCGTTTCAGCACCATACATTTCACCATCATAATTAAGCGCATAAGGTGTTATCAACATTATATGCCATACTAATGCAATAGTTATTATCCAAATAGCATAAGGATAATATTTTTTATCAATCCAATTTGTAAATCCGATAATTAAAGCAACTAATGCAATAACAACAATCATAATCATTAACAAAATATTGTTATGGTAATAATTTACCAAATAGGTTCCAAATATTGCCATAAATGGAATTAAACTTAAAAATAAAACCTGTGGATTTAGAATATCTTTTAAATCTATAAAATCGGGATTGTTATAATTTTTATCTCTAAGATATGCAATAATACATAATAAAAACACAACTCCCGCCATAGTTAAAACTATTGGAATTTCTGAGATTGGTTTATCTGTAATACCTAAAATCGGATAAAGCATATTCATTAAAAATCCAACAAACATATCCATAAATAAACTCAGCCCAAGAGCATATAAAAAACTCTCAATACTGTTTAACTTATGCAATCTCAAAATTCTTAATAATAAATAACCTGGAATAAATGACAAATAAATAAATCCTATTAACGGTCTTATAATTGGAGTATTAACTCCCAATTTATTTAGTGCAAATAATCCCAATAAAGATATTTGAAAAAATAAAATAGCCATTAAAAATTTTTTAATCTTCCAATTTTGTAATTTAAATGGATTTTCAAATTTCATGATTATCCCTTAATTTTTTAAATGCCTTAAATATTGTTTCAGGTTTTATATTTTCCATACATATATGTTTATCTGCTAAACACTCAAAACTTTCGCAAGGATAAAAATGACAACTTTTATCTTGAAAAATTATTTTTTTTTCAATATATGGTTCCCATTCATATAAATAGTTAGTACCAGAATATATTCCAATTAATGGTTTGTTAAATGCTGTTCTAACATGGATTGCAAAGGTATCAACACTTATTAACAAATCACACAAATCAATTAATGCAAAATATTCCTTTAAAGATAATTTGCCGGCAATGTTAAAGATATTTTTATTATGCATATTAATGTTTTTACTTATATCGTCATAATCATTTTTTGAACCGCCATAGAGAATTATTATATTTTTATTTTCTTTAATAATTAAGTTATTTAATTTATTCCAGTAACTAAATAACCAATTTTTACATTTATTTCCACTTATAGGATGGCATAATATAACCAAATCTTTATCAAAATTTATAAAATCTAATTTATTCTTTAAACTTTCATAATATTTTTTATCAACTTTTAGCTCCAATTTTCCATTATCAACAGGTAAATTTAATATTCTCAATACATCTAAGTTTCTTTCTACTATATGCTTTGGCTTATTTTCCCAAATAGCTTCTTTATTTAGTAAAAATCCTAATCCTTTACACCCATATCCCATAGAATACTTACCAACTAATGAGACCATAATATTATGAATAGGATTTCCTCTCAAGTCAATAGCTAAATCATATTTTTTATAGTGTTTAATTAGAAATCTTAAAATGTTTTTCCAACCTTCACTATCATTTCTTGATAGCCAGGAAGTATTTAATATCTGAATAGTATCAATATATGGAATACATTCTAAAACATCATTTGTCATTTTTCTGCATAAAACTGTTATTTCGGAATTTGGAAAATTATTTTTTAAATTTCTAAGAAACGAAGATAATAAAACCATATCTCCAATGTGGTCTAACCTTACAACTAAAATTTTTTTTATATTTTCTTTATTAAATTTTTTTCTTTTCTTATAAAAAAATATAGTATCTCCCATACAATCTATAATTTTTATAATTCCCATATATTTTTCTAAATTTTTGGAATTTTTATAAATTCTTTTCATTTTTTCCCCTCATTTCATATTATAAACTTCTTCATAAACCTTCAAATGTTCCTCAGCACATTTTTTCCAACTAAATAATTTAGCTCTTTCTATACCTTTTTTAGATAGTTCTTCTCTTATTCCATCGTTGGTTAAAACTTCATACATTTTATTTGCCAATTCATCAACATCATAGGGATTAACCATTATTCCAGCATCTCCAACAACCTCAGGTAATGAAGAAGTATTTGAAGTAATTACTGGTGTTCCGCATTGCATAGCTTCCAATGGTGGCAATCCAAAGCCTTCATAAAGAGAAGGATAAACGAATAAATCCGCTGCATTATATAAAGCTGGTAAGTCTTCATCTGGAACATAACCAGTAAATATAACATCCTTTTGTAAGTTTAGTTTTTCTATGGTTTCGAAGATGGATTTGTATTTCCAACCTTTTTTACCTGTGATTACTAATTTATGTTTTATACTATGTTTTTTAAGTTTGTAAAGTGCTTTTAATAAGTTTGGAATGTTCTTTCTAGGTTCCAATGTTCCAACATATAAAATAAATGGATAATTTAAATTGTATTTTTGTTTTATATTGTTTATTTCATTTTCTTTTAATGGTTTGTAGTTTTCATTTGCTGCTAAGTGTATTACTTTTATTTTATCTTCTGAGATTTTAAAGTGTTTTATTAAGTCTTGTTTTGTGTGGTGTGAGATTGAAATTATTTTATTTGAAGTGTTCAGGGTTTTTGAGAATAATAATTTATATCTAAAAACTGTTATTTTTGCATATGTTTCTGGAAACTGTAATGGTATAACATCATAAACAGTAATAATTTTCAACTGATTTTTTAATTTAGTGAATAATGATGAGTTTTCGGGACTATGAATTATATCTAAATCTAACTTTTTTTTATTGAGATAATAATTTAAAAACAAATGCCAAAAATAAAAAGGTCTCTTTGGAAATTCTTCAAAAGGATTTTTTATAAAAATTCTATTTAGATCTGGAAATAAATTATTTTCTTCATAATTTATTAAACAAATATTTTCTTTATCAATTTTTGAAAGTTCGTTTATTAGATTATAAACGTAATTTCCTATCCCTGTTAATGGTCTATTTAATCGATCTGAAATAATCCCTATTTTCATTATTCCACCAAATTTTCAATATCTTTAATTAATTTTTCCCAGGAAAATTCTTTATTTTTAATTTTGATATTTTCCGTAAATTTCCTTTCTTTATCATTTTTAAAATAATTGATTATGGCACTAGCCAATTCTTCTGAATTTTCTGACTTAACAATAATGCCTGTTTTATTGTCATCAACAACATCTGGTAACCCACCAACATTGGTAGTAATAACAGGTTTTTCAAATGCATAAGCAGTTTGGATAACTGCACTTTGAGTAGCGGAAATATAGGGTAGAACAACAACATCAGCAGCAGAAAAATAAATTCCAACTTCTTCATCAGGAATATATTTATCAATTATTTTTATATGGTTTTTAATACCTAATTTTTTAATTTCATCAATATATTTGTCCTTATCATCCCAGAATTCACCAACAATTAATAAATTAATATCATCAACTTCGTTTATAATTTTAGGCATGGATTTAATAAGATATATTAATCCCTTATATTCCCTAATGATACCAAAAAACAATATTATTTTTTTATTCCTATCAATGTTTAAAGATTTTCTTGTATCTTCTTTTGATGTCTTTTTTGTTTTAAATATATTATATGTTGGAAGAACGCTTTGTTTTACTTTTGCATTAGGAATTATTTTTTTTAAATTATTATAATCTTCTTTTGAATGAACTATAAAATAATCCACATTTTTAAAAGCCATTTTTATTAAAAACTCATCTATTTTTGTTCTCTCATGAGGTAAAACATTATGGCATATATATAATATTTTTATGTTGGTGAATTTCTTTAATAAGTATGTAATTGTAAAAAATACAAATGTAAAAAATGGATGTACCCATTGAAAAATTACTAAATCAGGATTTTCGTTTTTGATTTTTGAATATGTTTTAATCCAGGTTAATGGATTTATAGTATCTATTATATATTCAAAATTTGTAGTTTCATTTACTTTTATGTTGCTATCTTTATTTATCTGTTCTTTCCCAGGATACAAAAATGATGGATACTGCCTTTTGTAAGAAATCAAAAATACATTATGCCTTTTTGATAATTCATTACATAATGTAGTGTTATAATGGGATATTCCTCCTTTATATGGATATGTAGGACCGACTAAACATATTTTCACAGTTTCACCTTATTTCCTAACCCATGCCTTTAACATCACAGGAAATGCTGTGAAAGGATACTTCAAAACCTTCAACCGAGAAACTCCATGCATCCTTTTTTCAAATACAATTGGAACTTCTTTATATCTTAAACCTTTTTTACCAGCCCTTATTATGATTTCCTGATGAATGCCCCATCTATCAGCATTTAAATCAAGTTGTTTAGCCGCATACTTGCTAACTGCAACTAAACCACTTTGTGAGTCAGTTGTTGGAACTCCCGACATAATCCTTGTTACAGTGGTGGATATGTTGTTGCACATTATTCTAATTTTGTAGTTAATATTTGCCCCATCAGTATATTTACCAATAAATCTTGAACCTACAACTATATCTGCTTCATCATTTATAATAGGTTCGCAAACTGGCAAAATATCTTCCTTTCTATACTGCCCATCGGCATCAAAAATAAAACAAATATCATGCTCAGAATTAATAAAATATTTATAACCTTCCCTAATTGCAACTCCCTTTCCCTTATTCTCTTCAAAGGTAATTACTTCAACACCACATTCCTTTGCAACCTCCGTGGTATTATCGGAGCTCCCATCATCAACAACTAAAATCCCATCAACAGTATCTTTGATATTCTCAATTACCGTCTTAATAGATTCCTCTTCATTATAGGCAGGTATTAATGCTAAAAGTTTCTTATCCATAGTATCATCTTAAAATTTTTAAAAATTAAAAAATATATATCGGAGCTCACATAATTCATTTTAAATCTGAACTAAATAAACTATATATTTAAATTTATTTCAATTTCCCAATTCTTTCCAAATCCTTTTCAACCATCATCTTAACTAATTCTTCAAATTTAACTTTTGGTTCCCATCCGAGCTCCTTCTTAGCCTTTGAATAATCACCAATTAATATATCAACTTCCGCAGGTCTGAAAAATTCAGGATTAACTTTTACCAAAACCTTTCCATTGTTAGCATCTTTACCAATTTCATTAACTCCTTCCCCTTCCCATTCTATGTCGATTCCAACAACCTTAAAGGCATTTTCAACAAATTCCCTAACTGTATGGGTTTCATTTGTTGCTAAAACAAAGTCATCTGGCTTATCGTGCTGTAATATTTTCCACATGCCATAAACATAATCTCCAGCATAACCCCAATCCCTTTTAGCACTTAAATTTCCTAATTCAACAAAATCCTGTAATCCATGAGATATTTTAGCAACAGCCATTGTTATTTTTCTTGTTACGAATTCTGGGCCACGCATGGGGCTCTCGTGATTGAACAGGATACCATTGCTCATAAATAAGTCATAGCTTTCCCTATAATTCTTAATAGTCCAAAATCCTGCCAACTTGGAAACCCCATAAGGGCTCCTTGGGTAAAATGGTGTAGTTTCCTTCTGCGGAATTTCCTGAACCTTTCCATACAATTCAGATGTTGCAGCAAAATAGAGTTTTGAAGATGGTGCATATTCCTTTACTGCATTAGTTACATTTAAAGTTCCACCAATATTAACATCATAGGTAAATCTTGGATTTTCAAAAGAGAATCCAACAAAACTTTGAGCAGCTAAATGATAAACTTCATCAGGTTGCACCGCTTTAACAACATTATCCATGAATAAATTGTCTGTAATATCCCCCCAGTGAATATTTATTTGTTCCAATTCTTCCTTTGGTAGGTGTTCCAAGTTTCCCAAGGAATTTTGGCTATTTCTTCTAACAATTCCATGAACTTCATATCCTTTTTCCAAAAGTAATTTTGTTAAATAGTATCCATCCTGTCCGGTTATTCCCGTAATAATTGCCTTTTTCATACATATCACCCAATAATATTTTTAAATATACCTATTTTCCTTTAACCATTCAACATAATCTTTAACCCCATCTTCAAAATTCCATTTGGGTTCATAATCTAAATATTTTTTAGCATTGGTTAAATCCGCCTGAGTAAAATCTTGATAAAACTCTTCATAAGGGTTGTCAATATATTCAGGTTCGTAATCAAAGCCCAAAACATCATTTAAAACTTCGATAATATGATTAAAGGAAACGGCATTTCCACTACCTGCATTTACAATACAGCTCTCCTTAGCATCCAATGCCAATAAATTTATTTGAACAATATTTTTAACATAAACTTGGTCTCTCTTCTGCTCCCCCCATTTGAATATTCTTGGATTTTTTCCCTCAACCATTTGTTTCGCCAACTGCCAAACCATTGAAGCCATTTTTCCCTTATACTGCTCCCTTGGTCCAAAAACATTAAAATATCTTAAACCAACTATATGGCTGTCAGGATACTTCTCCATATATTTTTTAGCCATGCAGTCGCATATCCATTTTGAAAAACCATATATATTATTTGGTCTTCCAGCATATTCCTCCTTTTGAGGAGATTCAGCATCACCATAAGTTGCCGCAGAGGATGCATAAATGAACTTTATATCATTTTCAACAGAAAAATCTAAAAGTCTTCTGAACCCCTCTGTATTTATTTGCATCATTAATTTTTGGTTGCTGACTGTTGTATCTGTTATAGCGGCCTCATGAAAAATAGCATCAATATCTTTAAATCTATCTAAATCAACATCTAAAATACTATCAGAAACAACATCACCTTCATAACCCAGGAGATTTTTAAAATTCCCACTTGAAAAATCATCTAAAACAACTGTATCATAACCTTTGTCCTGCAATTCCAATGCAATATTGGAACCGATAAATCCTGCACCGCCTGTTATCATAACATTCATTTAATCACCCTATGCTAAAAAAATTAAACTAAATTACAATGTGTTTTATATAATATTTAAAGTTTATCCCTTATATTATAGTTAATGAAAAAGGCAGCCATTTAAAGTTCATCATATCTATTTTTTTTCTATAAAGACGAAATCAAAACCAGCACGAGATTTATTGATAATTTTATAATATATTAATACAATCAAACAATTGTTTGGAAGTATAATTTGAATTAGTCTTCCGTTCCCTGTCATTTCGTATTATTTTTACAGTTTTGCATCCCACACTATTCCCACAAATTATATCGCTTTCACTATCTCCTATCATCCAACTTTTATTAAAATCAATATTCCACTTATCCTTTGCCTTTAAAAGCATTTCATTTTTAGGTTTTCTACAATTGCAAGTTCCATCTAAATGAGGACAATAGTATATATCATCAATTTCAGGCAATAATTTAGTCATATAATTATGCACAATTTTTAAATCATTTTCGCTCATTAAACCTTTTCCAATTCCTTGCTGATTTGTTATTACAATTAATAAATAACCTTTATTTTTAAATTCTATTAAGGCTTCTTTTACTTTTGGTAGCAATTCAAACTCATCAGTGGATTTAACATAATCTCCTTCAAGTTTTTTATTTATGACTCCATCCCTATCAAGAAATATGGCTTTATTTGCTGGATTATTCATTAAATAACTCCTCCAAATTAACTGTTGCAGTTCCTATTTTTCCAACTACTATTGAGCTCGCCTTATTTGCCAATTTAACGGCATCTATTAAATCATGCCCTTTGTCAAGAGCATAGCCAATTGTTGCTATATATGTATCTCCTGCACCAGAAACATCGTGGAGCTCCATGACCTCTGTTGGAATATGATATATTTTTTTATCTTTGGTAATTAGCGTTGAACCTTTTTCACTTCTTGTAATTACTACATTTGCATTATAGTTATCTACAATTTCCATACCTGCTTTTTCAACATCTTTATCGTTGTTTTTTATTTCTCTTCCAACGATTCCTGAAGCCTCTTTTAAATTTGGTTTTATTAAAAACACATTTTTGCACAAGGCAATATTTTCTGGTTTTGGGTCCATTAATATTTTGCCTTTAAATTGTTTTTTTAGGAGCTCCATCAATTCTTCTGTAACTAATCCCTTTGCATAGTCTGAAATTATTAATATATCCGGATTTAATTCTAAAATTTTATCGACAAATAATTTTATATATTTGTTCCCAATATTATGTTTTTCTTCATAATCTACCCTTATAAGTTGCTGATTATATCCCAATGCTACAAACCTATGTTTTACAATGGTGGGTCTTCCATCAGATACAAAAAATGAATTTATATTCATTTTATTACATAATTCCATAATTTGTTTTCCAAAATAATCATTTTTATTATATATGCCCATCAACACAACGGATTCTTTTAACGATACTATATTGTTTGCAACATTTCCTGCTCCCCCAATGGCGTATTTTTCTTCAACCACCTGTAATACTGGCACAGGAGCTTCTGGATTTATTCTTTCAACTTTTCCATAGGTATATTTATCAAGCATTATATCCCCCAAAACACAAATCATTTTTTACCTCCTTTTATAGTTTTTAAAAGTTGTTTCTTAATCAATTAAAATTATTAAGATTTATATTTTTCCAAAACCCATTCAATTACGGTAGTTGTGGAAAATCCTTCAATAAATGGGATTATCTTTATTTTTCCGCCGTATTTTTTAATTATTTTTGATTCGGGTAAATCTTCCACAGAATAATCTCCACCCTTTACATGCACAGCTGGTTTTATAATTTCAATTAGGTCCATTGGAGTATCCTCTTCAAATGGAACTATAAAATCAACCGATTTTAAACTGTCCAAAACATACATTCTTGACTCCAATGGTATAATTGGTCTTTTATCTCCTTTTATATTTTTTATTGATTTATCTGAATTAATTCCAACTATTAATATATCTCCAAATTTTTTAGCATGATTTAAATATTCCACATGTCCTTTATGTAGTATATCAAAACATCCATTTGTAAAAACTATTTTTAAATTTTGATTTTTTAATTCATTTACCATATTATTAAGTAAATTTTTATTTTGTATTATCATAATTTTACCAATTCTTTTTCTACTTCTTCACATATAACATGATATATTGTTAAATGACATTCCTGTATTCTTGGGGTATTATTTGAATTAACTATTAGTGATAAATCAGCACAATCTTTTAATTTCCCTCCGTCTTTTCCAAGTAAAGCTATTGTATATAGCCCCATTTCTTTTGCTTTTTCTATGGCCTTAATAACATTTTCAGAGTTTCCACTTGTGGATATGCCGACTAAAATGTCACCATCATTTCCCAAACTTTCAACCTGCCTTTCAAATATTTTTTCAAATCCATAATCATTACCTATTGCTGTTAATATGGATGTATCTGTTGTTAAGGCAATTGCTGGAAATCCCCTTCGTTCTAATTTAAATCTCCCTACAATTTCTGCTGCAAAGTGTTGAGCATCTGCGGCACTTCCACCATTTCCACATATTAATATCTTATTTCCGTTTTTTAAACTATTTTTAATTATTTCAATAGATTTTTTTAAATTTTCTTCGTTATTTTGTATAAAATTTATTTTAACTTCTGCACTTTCTTTAAATTGGTTATTCATAATATCCACCACATTATAGATTTTAAACATATGAATATATTGACAGTATTTAACCATATGAACGAAATTTTTTAAAAAGATAATATATTTTTATAATGGTTTTAAAATATTCTAAATTAATTTTGGAGCTCCCCTACACACATTTTCCAAACACGCCTCCCCTTATTTTCTACCAAAATCATCGTCAAATCTAATAATATCGTCCTCTTCTAAATATTCTCCCACCTGTATTTCTATAACTTCCAAAGGTATTTTACCATGATTTTCTAACCTATGTTTTAATCCACTTTTTACAAAAATACTTTCCCCACTTCTAACAAGCATTTCATTTCCTTCAATAGTTACGCTTGCTGTTCCTTTTACTACTACCCAGTGCTCGCTTCTATGGTGGTGAAGCTGATAACTTAGTTTTTTACCCTGATGAACCGTGATTCTTTTAATTTTATAAAATAGTCCTTCCTCCAATATTGTATATGTTCCCCATGGACGATATACAGTTGTGTGGAATTGAATTCTATCATCTTTTTTATTTTTTAGGTATTTAACTATATCTTTTACTTTTTGAGATTCCCCCTTATTACATACCAATAAAACATCCTTAGTATCCACCACTATCGTATCTTCAATACCAATTAATGATACAAGTTTTCCGTCTGAGGTATTAATTAAATTATTTTTAGAATCTATGGATATATTATCTCCATATATTACATTCCCTTGGTCATCCTTCTCAAAATATTCATAAAAAGAGTCAAAACTTCCCATATCATTCCAAATAATATTTAATGGAATTACTGCAACTTTATCGGATTTCTCCATAATTCCATAATCCACCGAGATATCTGGAACATTTTCATAAATTTCCTCAACACTATTGAATTTAAAAGCCTCATACACATCTGGACAGTGTTTTTTAACTTCATTTTTAAAAATATTTGCATCAAAAAGAAACATTCCACTATTCCATAAATAATTATTTTCAATATATTGTTTGGCAGTTTTTAAATCTGGTTTTTCTTTAAATTCCCCTACAATATATCCTCCATTCAATTTTTCAGCGGGTTTTATATATCCATATCCTGTATTTGGTTCGGTTGGTTTAATTCCGAATGTAATCATATATTCTTTTGCCAATTCTTGCCCAGACAATACCGCAGATATAAATTCTTCTTCATTTTCAATCAAATGGTCAGATGAAAATACTCCAACTATGGTATTACTATTATTTTCTTTGTTATTTTTGCTATTTTCCAAACCATAATAAATCGCAGGAAGTGTATTTCTACCAATTGGTTCAATTAATATATTGTCCTCATTAAAACCACCATTATTTCCATTGTTATTGATTTCATAACCCAATTCCTCAATTTGCCCCAATACTAAAAATTTATGTTTTTCATTTGTGATTATATATATTTCATCAATATTTGATAATTTTAAACATCTTTCAAAAGTCATTTGAAATAATGATTTATCAAATTTTTTTAATTTTATAAATTGTTTTGGATAGTGCTCCCTACTTAATGGAAATAATCTACTACCCACTCCCCCGGCTAAGATTAATGATTTTATTTTTTGCATTTTTTCACCACGATTATACCGTCTATCCGCATATCGAATTTATATTCTAAAAATAGTTTAATATATATAGTGTTGTGTTTGTTAATAGTCAATCTTCGGACTATCGGGTCTAACAAGGGACAGTTATTGAAGATTAACTATACTCCATATAATTATTATGGAATTTGAAAATATAAAAGCTTTTGCATACAAAAGCTATGCTTTTGTTCAAAATCACAAATCATTTTACAGTCATAAAACGAAATATAAAAAAATAAAAATAAAAATATATTTTAATTTTGTTCTGTATGGGAGCTCCCTACGAAATTTAAAATTTTCCAATAAAATGTTTAATAACATTTATAATTATTTTAACAATTGATATTATTTGCTCAATTGGTGATTTATTATTTTTAACTGCTGTCTCTTCTTTAAGGGCATAATATCCAGATTTTGTTATTTTTGATGTTATGGTATTGTTATTGTATGTATAAGGTATAGTGGTCCATACTTTGGATTTCTCATCATAATATATCATTCGTAATATTTTATCTTTGGTGGTATCTATCTTTATTTTTAGGATTAGAGGTTTGCTAAACTCGGCATCTTTTGGAGATATTAAATATGCCATCGTAGTATTTGGGAGCTCCACCTTATTAATAGATATGTCACCATCTGTGCTAATTTCAGTTTCATCATTTATTATTAACGATGCATTGCCTATTTTTTTTATTACTGTGCCATATATTATATTTGGAGTTGTTGATGGTTTTTTAATACTATTGTTTTCTGATATGGGAGAATTGTTTTCCGGTGTTGAATTGTTTTCTGATATGGGAGACTTGTTTTCTGATATGGGAGACTTGTTTTCTGATATGGGAGCTCCCTGTTTTGGAATAATATAATCCAAGTATATGGTTTTAGTATTTTCATTGTTATATGAGTCTTTTGCAGTTATTTTAAATATATTTTTATTTTCAATTAAATTAATTGTTCCGGTGTATCTGTTGCCATTTTTTGAATAGGTCAATTTATTATTGTTTATATAAATATCAACGGTATAGTTGGAATTATCGTCTATCAATATTTCATAATTTAAATTAGATATATTATATGTCCCCTGATTAGGGGATAGAATTGTTATTTTCGGAGGTTCATTATCTGTGTCATTTATATTATTGACCACAGGCATTACTGGTGGAGCTGGCGTATCCCCTTTGATTATTATTTCTTTATTTACTCCCCCAATACTCAAATATACTGTGGTTCCTTCTGGAATGTTATTTGTTTTGTAGGAATATTTGAAATTCCCATTTTCATCTGCTTTTATGGTTGTAGATGCGATAATTTTTAGTTTTACAGGTTTTGATTGATTTTTAATCTTTCCTCCAATTTTCATATCGTAGGTTCCAGCAGGAACATTTGATTTAGAAACTGTTGCTACGCCATTGCTGTTTGCAGTCGCATCTATTGTAATCCACGCCCCCATATTTACACTTACAGATATATCTCTTACATTTTCTCCAATAACCTTAAATGTATTTGGTGGGGTAGGAATATCTACACCATACATAAGATATCCATAATATGGATATGATACTATTGGATTAACTTCAAACCATGCTTGACAATTTATATCTTCATTTGGATTTGCCATTCCTGTTATTGTTATGGTGTCTCCTACTTTTGGGTTTGAAGGAGTTATTTGAACATCTGAAACTGCTGCATAAATTGGAGAAATTAAAAATCCAAAAATAATAAGCATAAAAAATAATGTTTTTTTAATATAAACCACCCATTATTAACTGTGAATTTATTTTTAATAATATATTATAAAAAATTTAACATATTTATAATTTTACAAAATTTTTAGAAAATATCTATAAAACAAAAAAAAGAAAAATAAATATATTTTATTGCTGTTCTACTGCAACAATCTTTTTATCTACTGTATCGTAGGCTATTCCTATTACATTACTATTAGGTATATTTTGAAGCTTTAATATGGCTGTGCTGTTAGTTGTTGGACTACTATACTTCACTGATGCAGTGCCATTAAATATTGCTTCTGATATGTTTTTCATTTTTTCAGAACTTAATGTTATGAAATCATTGTTTTCCACAATTATTTCGCTTCCACTATTTCCTCCCAATGATACATTAAATAAGTTGTTGTTTGGATTTGTTCCAACCACATTTAATGTTATTCCTGTATTTTTATCTATCATTGCCAATCCATATCTTATATTATTTGAAGGGGTATCATTTATTAAAATATTGTATGTTGAATCATTAGTTATAGGATTTGTTCCAACGAATGTTAATGTCATATTGTATTTCATTACTTCAAATCCACCTACTGCAAGGATTTTAACCTCATTATTGGTAGGCATAACCATATTTCCTTCTGTGATTACTACAACATGGTCTGCATTGCTGTCATCAGCAGAGATGGTAAATGTTGCTTTACCACTTGATACTGTTTCTGTGCTTATATGACTCATGTGTAATGTATCTATTAATCCTGTTGCATCGCCACCCAATAGTTCATTCATATCGTTTCTAAAGGTCTTTCTTGTGGTAATTATATTTAATGAAACATTCTTTCCATTCATATCTGCATTATTGTATGTTATTGTAATGGTATCTCCGTTGTATGCAACTTTATTGTAGTTGTTCATAGCTTCAATAATTGATTTCACACTTACATTATCTTTGAAGTATATTTCTACGGCATTTGTTTTTTTATCTACAACATTTACGGTTGCTGTTATTGTAGGTATGGTTATATTTTTAGTAGTATCGATTGTTATCGTATTACTATTTTGCCCTACAAATTCAATAAATTTACTGTTGCTATTTGCCACAACCTTTATTGCTGGTTTCTCTGCAACTGGCTGAGCTACTGAAACTGTTATTACGGATGAAACATCATATACTCCATCTGATATGGTTAATGTAGTATTATAGGTTCCATCTGCTGGATAGGTTATGTTAATTGTTTTTCCACCATCAAGGTATGAAACACTCTGATTTCCCGGTGCTAACCATGTGAATGTTAAAGGAGCTCCTTCTGGGTCAGATGATTTTGATGCATTTATTAGTATATTTAATCCATCTTCAATATATGTATAAGATATTGTTGGTGGCTCATTTATTGCCTTTACAGTTACCGTAATACTTATCACGGGGTCTTCCTTCATAAATAGTATCAAAATACCATTAGTTGCATCATATTTATAGTATTTTGTTTGATTTCCCGTTCCGTCGTATTCTGGAATGGCCATATTATTTTTAGATATTCCACTTACTGAGTTATTACCGATAGGTATGGCAACTACAACGAATGTATCGTTAGTATTGTTAAATTTAATTTCTGTGTTTATTGTTGATTTATTTGTAGTTTCATCAAATGTGATGTTTTTAATATCGACTGATACATTGTCTACGGCTTTACTTGCAACAACCACTGGTTTTATAAGTGCTTCTGTCAAGGTTGAAGTATTTTGAATTTCTTCTGCCCTATTAAATGCATCTTTAATATTTTCCAAATGAATTGTTGTGTTTACTATTGTAGTCGTATTTGTCGTATTTGTTGTTGGTATTGTAATATCTAATGATTTAGCTCCTACTGTTGTGTTTATAACAAATGCATTGTTTGTAGCATTGTCATCTATTGTAATGCTTGTATTTTCTGCTACTGTTGTATTTACAACCTGTAATGAAACGGAACTATTTCCTGTTGTGGTTATAGTTTCTTGTTTTGGAACTGTAATATCCAATACAAATGTCTTATTTATTTTTGGATAACCATTTAAAGCAAATACAACTTTTGCTTGGTATGATTTTCCATCAGGTAGTGCCGATATATTTGTTATATTATAGTTTATCGTTTTTGCGGTATTTGCCGGGATTGTTAAATTTCCACTCATTGAAACTGCAAGGTTTGCACTTGTTCCCGTGGTAGTATTTGTAATAGATATGCTTGTATTTTGATGATTTGTAATTGTTATTGGTATAACCTCATTTACGGCTCCATTGATTCTTTTTGAAATAGATGCTGGGTCTATATTGAAGTATTTCAAATTTACCTCTTTAGTGGATGGCGTAGATTTCTGGTTGTTATTGTCGTATGCCGTTATCGTGGCAGTATATACTGTTTGCATTAAGTAATTTTTGGATATTGTTGTAGCATATGATTTTCCAGATATGTTTATTTCCCTTTCCGTTCCATCTCCATATTTTAATACAATCTTTTTTAATCCATTATCATCACTTACATTTATTGTATATGATACATCCAATCCATTGGTTGAAACATCAAATTTATTTATTGTCGGTTTATTGTCCTCTTCTGCTGCGGATGGTGCTCCCCCGCCCCCACTTGATGGAGTAGTTTTTATTGTAGTGGCAGACAGTCCAAATTTATTTGCGACATTTGATATAACATTTGAGATAGATGGACTATCACTTGAAATTGAAACCTCTGATGCAAATGTAAGTTTTGAAATTATTTTATCTACTATATCTTCTTTTGGTACTGAAATTGGAGCTATTGCACCTACGAAACCATTACCAAAACTTACTACTGCATCCAATATTGGATTGTTGGTTTTTTCTGCATAAACTACTGCAACAGCTTTGTTTTCAGCGTTTGGGTTTATTTTTGAAACATATGACAGAGCATTTTTTATCACTGTTTCATCATTACCTGATGCAATCATAATATTTGAAGCTCTATTTTGGGCTACTTTTTGAACTGCACTTGGAATGTTCCCCAATAATACTACGGTTTCTGGTTTTATGGATTTCTCCATCGTTTCTATTATTTGATTATCCTTATTTAATCCAGTGTATAATATGGGAGCTCCATAGCTTACAGCCACAGGAATTATTTTTTCATTAAACCCATCTACAACTATTACATTTTTAACCATTTCAGGTTTATCCTGTTTAATTCTATCAAACATCTTTTGTGATGTTTCCACTCTAGTTTCCCCTGCAATTCTTTCCGTTTTTAAGTTTAATGATTTTAAACTATTTTCTACGGATTCACTGACTGCAATCGGTCCCCCGACTATTATTGCCTTATCAATATTTGTTAATTTTCTTTTAGCATCTTCCGATAGCTCATTAGTTGGAGTATATATTAACTCATACCCCATTGCCCTAGCATAAGGTGCTGCAATAACAGCATCTGCTGGCGTAGATACTATAATAGCTATATTATCAGTAGTTGAAGCAAGACTTAAAGGAATTGCCCCAAATACTATCAATAAAGATAGTAATATCGCATGAATTTTCATATTTTCGCCTTCCTTTATTTTTTCGTTATGCATTAATATGTGGCATAGTTATTCATAATTAATATATTCACTCCAATGTATTTATAGTTTTTTGAGTTACCCATATTCCGAATATATAGAGCATACTAAAACCAATTAACACCAAAATTTGTAATAGGTAACTATATTGTAATATCTCTTTATACAGAGTCATTATTGCATATATTAATGGTAAAATAGATATTAATATTAAAAATACTGATTTACTATATGCCTTATTGTATATTATTATTGCCAAGTGGCATAAAGCAAGAAATATAAAAAAATATATATTAATATATGACAGTATATACAATACTCCAAATAGGCCGTCTAAATTAATATTTTTGCTATTATTTTTTGAAAATAATCTGTCTGCTTGTTTAGGTATATTATTGCTAATTACTAATTTTAAGCTATTATATTTAGGATTTAATAATTTATCCAAAAAAATAATATTGGGTATGACAATAACAATAAAAGAGATTATATTCCAAAAATCATAAAATTCATTAATTTTAATAAAAAACCCAATAGACAATAAATACAATACAAATAATATTAATGAGAATTTATATTGTTTCAAGTATGATAATATATATATTATTATATATACAAATGCTATAAAATATCCTTCATAATAATTAACAAGTAATGCCCCAATTATTGCAGAAATTAATGGTGCAATTTCAAATTTCAAATTATCTACAAAACTCTTTGGATTTGGATTTTGTCTTATACCGGAGTTGTAATTGCAAAGCGATTTTGGAGTATTCATAATTTGCCCCCTATTTTATCTTTTGGTCCGATATCTATTGTAGGACATAAATAATTTAATTGATTAATAATTTGTTCTCTTTCAATATATTTTTTATATATTTTTGGAATTGTATCTTTATTTAATTGACTGTCCCCCAAATATAAAATTGAATTTAATGAAATAATATATAAATCTGTATTTTTATTTTTTAATTCTTTATGCAAATTTATTAATTCATTATATCTTAATGCTCCGTCAGTAATGATAATAACATTGCCGCCAACTATATTTTTATTTATTTGATATATTAATTTATTTTCTTTTCGTTTTCTAAAATTTAAATTGGGAAATCCCCTAATAGGTTTTAAATATTTATTTATTGTTTTTTTAACAGAATCTATATTATATACCTGCATCGTTTCTTTAATTGAATTATTGTCAAAAAATATAACGATACATTGTTTTTTTCTAGCTACTACTGAATTTATCATTCCCTGAACTATTGCAGATATATGTTTTACTTTTGATTTGTTTAACTGCAATTCCCGTCTAAATTCACTGCTAACATCTACCAATATATAGGTGGGTGCCTCTTTTTCACTTAAAAATGTTTTAACAATTAATCTATCTTTTTTTGAGGAGGCATTCCAATCAATAAATCTATAATCCTCTCCAACCACATAATCCCTCAATTCTTCAAATTCTACATTTCTAACTCCCATCTTTATATCGTCCAACATTTCTTTTCCAAGCTTAATATTTTTATTTATTTTCATTTGCTTTTTCAAACTATCTATTGAAGGATATACCTCAAAAGCATATTCATAATTTAATTTAATATCTTTGAAATATATATTATTTATATCGGATATTCTAAACTCAAAATCTTTAAAATTGAAACTACCTGTTTTTTTAGGTGTTAGTTTTACCCCATATTCTATTTCTTCCTGTTTATTGACTGTTGTTTTTTCAAAATCCCAATCAAAATAAAAATTATTATTTTTAATTTCAATATTATATGGAATTTTTGAATTATTTTTTATTTTAAATTTTAAATTGATATATTCATTATCAACGAATTCATATTTTGGATTAATCATGGCAATTTCTATTTCTGGATTAAATGATATTCTAATTGTTAATATATACAACAATATACCTATTCCAATCATGACTGGAATTATATTTACATACAAATATCCCTGCACAAATAATAACAATGAAGTAATAACTAATATCTCTTCTTTATTTCCTTTACCCATTTTACCACTATTTTGGAACTTCTATATTTATTATATCTTCCATAATTTTTCCCCCTGTTAATCCTTCCATTTCATATTCTAATTTTACTTTTATCCTATGTATTAACACATATTTAAATAAATATTTAATATCATCAGGTATTACATAATTTCTACCTTCTACGAATGCCAAAGCTTTCGAAGCCATCATTAATTGTTCCGACGCCCTTGGCGATACCCCATATAATAACCTATTATCATTTCTTGATGCATTTGCTATATTGTGTATATATAACATTATTTCAGGGCTCACTTTAACCTTTTTAACACAAATATTGGCCAATCTTAAATCTCTTTCAGAAATTATACTTATTGTATTTTTAAATGTTCCTTCCTGTTTTCTGTTTAACATTTCTAATTCATCTTGTTTATCAATAGCCAAAATATCTATTTTAAACATAAATCTATCCATTTGAGCTTCTGGAAGGGCATAAACACCCTCATGTTCCAATGGGTTTTTTGTAGCAATTACCATAAATGGATTTGGGAGCTCCATGTATTTACCATCTATTGTGATGCTACCTTCTTGCATTGCCTCCAATAATGCCGACTGGGTTTTAGGAGGTGTCCTATTTATCTCATCGGCAAGTAAAATGTTTGTAAATATTGGCCCAGGCCTTAATTCAAAATCTGATTTTTTTTGATTATAAAAATAAAATCCCAATATATCCGAAGGCATGGTATCGGGCGTGAGCTGAATTCTTTTAAAATCTAATCCAAATAATCCTGCAAAGTTTTTTGCGATTATGGTTTTACCAATTCCCGGAAATCCTTCCAATAGCACATTACCATTTGATAATACTGCCACAGTTAATAATTTTATGACTTCATCATTTCCCACTACACTTTTAGTCATCTCTTTTTTAATGGCATTGTAAAATTCTTTTCCATTTATGTCCATTATATCGCCCTTTTAAGTTAATAATTCGTTATATTAATCTTTAATTTTTTGAATCATTTTTGCTAATTTATCGTATTCAATATTATTTTCTTCGGATATCTTTTTTAAATTAATTTTTTTCTTAAATAAAAAATTGAAAATATCCAAATCAATTCGTTTTATTAAATAGAATATTAGCACCATAATTATAAACAGTACAAATTTTGCATCATTTGAAATATTGTTCTGCACATACGATGTCCCAATATCATAAACAGCATTGGTTGAACGATGGGCCTCATCGATGTATATGGTTTTACCTTTGTAATCATTTAATAAATATGTCCAAAAGTCTTTATTGTGGTTTTTCATACCATTTATAAATATATCTGGGTCAGATATTACAATAATTTTTCCATTAGAATAATTAATTTCCTCCATTAGTATTTTGTTTGAAATAGAGCTTGTTCTTATAATCTCCCCATTTTTTGAATCAATATATGATGGTTTGTTTGTTATTATTTTTCCATCAAATCCTTTAATATTGGGGGTAATTAATAAATCGTCATCTTTTAAATAAAATAAATCTTTTGGTTGGTTATTTATTATTTTCACAGGTAATTGTAATTCTTTATATATATTGTTGGTATTTCCTGTATCGTCTGCAATTATAACGACATTGCCCCGGTTTAAAAATTCTTTTATTATAGATATACTTGAATCAGAATATTTGATATCAGAAGCTATTATAATCAATACCCCATCATTAAACTCATATTCTGAATAAGGGAGCATTAATGGAACAGGTTTTCCTGTTGCATATATTATTTTTCCAAATTCAGAGCATCCATTCCATTCTTTATTAAATATATTATATTCTTGGTTGGTTTGAATAAACGGAATAGACAGTGGAAGAGATAATAACGAAATCCCAACAATGGCATAGGATATATATTTAATATAATTATTCATTAAAGTTCCCCCAATATCTTTTTAATTTTTTCAAAATATTCTGTTTTCACAGATTTATCCAATCGTGCTCTTTCATAAGTGATTTTTTCATGTATTGCCGTAATAAAATTTAAGTCAGGATATAATTCAGGATAATTCTCTTTTATTTTAAAAAGGAGCTCCCTTGGAGTTAATTGTTTTGAAATATTATATTTTTTTACCAACTCCCCAAATAATATTTTATATGCCTCTTCAATTAATTCAAATGATAAATAATCATCAATTTGAGTTTCTTCTGCAATATTTAAAGGCTGTTTCCCCGCTTCTTCTTTTTCCGATAAATCAATTATTTTATTATCATTGTCGGAGGATTCTTTATTATTTATTAAATTATTTCTTTTGAAATATATCAATATAATTAATATAATTGCCATTAACATTAATAAATAAGAGAATATCCCAATTCCATCCTCTACGAATAACCTTATTTCATTGGATTTTGAAGGAGCATATATATTGTCCCCGCCATAAGTGGCATAAATTATATAATTTCCAGAATTATTAATTGAAATATTTACATCAAATTTATCTTTTGATTGTATTGTGGCATATTTTGTATTATTAACAAATATATTAATACATTTATAATCATTTGCCCCCTCGGGTCTTTGATTTTGTTCAAAAGACGAAGTCTTTGGTGTGTAAATTTGCCCAACTATTTCTATATTTTCCCCCTTTGAAATAGCATTATTTTTATTATTATTTTTTGTTTCAATTACAATATTCACAGGATATCTTAAAAATTCAACTTTTACGGATTTATTGGATTTTTGATATATTGAAGTTCCATTGTATTTTAACGGTAAATCAGTAATTCCTCCGATATTGGACTGTTTTATTATAGAAAATTTTCCATTATTTAATTTATAATATTTGCCATTCTCCGATATATACCCATCAACTGGATTATCATTTTTATCTACCACCACCCCATTTATTCTGACGGTTTTATTTACGAATGCAATATATTTTGGTTCTGTCAATATGTAGGTGGGAATTTTTGAAACTTCTACAACTACCACATTTGAAGTTAAATTATTTTGTGTATCAAATCTTTGAGATGGTTCAAAATACGAAGTCTTTTGTGTAGCATAAATTTCATAATATCCAGTTTCATTAAAGGAATAATTCATTGAAAATATATTGTCTGTATTATTGACCTCATAAATATTATTTCCTACTGTTAATTCTATTGAAGTATTGGGAGCTCCCCCTCCACCATATATAATTATATTATCAAATAATGCTGGTTTTTCATTTGAAACTTTAATATATAAACCTGTGGAATTAACTGGGAGCTCCATATATCTGCTATCTACAATATTTTTATATTGTTCATATCCCCCAATATATAATTTAATTATGTTCCTTATATTTGAGGTATTAAAATATAGTGTATTATTCTTCTGTTTTAAATTAGAAATATTGTTAATATTATCTAAATTATTGTATAATAATTCAATAGTATCATTTATTTCTACAACTGTTAATTTAGCATTTTTGATACTATTGGTCGTATTTTCATTTAAATCATTGATTAAATTGTAATTTAATTCACATAATTTATTTAAATTATTTGAAAAATTATAAAAAGGACCAATTACCAACATTGATGGAGACGATATATTTTTAGACTGATAATATATAATCTCCTGCTGGGTTAATTTTGTTTTATTGTATACTAAAATAGAATTATTTAAATATGAGGGGTCTTCCTGTACCATCTGTCCAATAATTGTAGAATAATCATTCAATATATCACTGAAATATTGATGAGTATATGAATCGTCTTGTTCTAACAATGAAGGATTTACAGAATTTCCATTTATAGGATTTAATATTATCATTAATATTAAAAAAGCATATATTGTTGTTCGTTTCGAAACTTGTTTTATTGTATTATGCTTTTTTACGCCCAATTTAAATATATTTTTTTTCATACTACCACAACCATAACAATTGAATTACTCTGCCTTATGAAAGGGAGCTCCTCGCCGAAAAATTAAATGGCCTATGGCCAACAATAAATATATTATTATATATTTTATATAATACTAAGTTTATATATATATTATTATATATTTTATATAATACTAAGTTTATATATATATTATTATATATTTTATATAATACTAAGTTTATATTATATATTTTATGCCATTATATTATCATAATATCATACTAACTATCGTGGTGAAATTATTTATAATTACAAACGGAATAATAAAATCATAAGTGGAATATGTATTGCAATTGGAATTTATTTAATATATGAAGGTATTTATTATAATGTAATATCCCATATAAATTTAGGGGTTATAGGAATATTTATTGGACTAATGATATTGTCTTTTGTGCCTTCTAACTTAATTGATATTAAATTATATGATGATTCAATTCATTATTATGGGGAATTTTTTAAAAAATTTATACAAAACAACAATTTAAACGGAAATGCCATATATATTCCCCCATATACAAATTTACCAAATGGTGGTGTATTCATATTAAATGAAGAACATTTTAAAATACATTTGGGCAATTTTGATGAGGAAACATACAAAATTACATCTGGAAATCATTCGGGAATTTTAATTACTCCATTTCCATATTATAAATTTATAAAATCAATAGAGGAATTTTCAAATACTTCTTTTAAAAATTCTGATTTAAATACTACAATATCAATACTATCCTCTACATTAAAATCGCAAGGATTAATTGATACAATAGATTATGATGGTTATGACGAATATGATGAAGTAGATAATGATGAAAGGGAAATAGACAATTACAATACAGATAATAGAAATAACAATAATACTAATAATACTATTACGATAACAATAGAGGATATAAAACTAAAATCATGTTTAAATATGGATGGAAAAACGGCAGGAATTGCATGCCCAATAATTTCATCAATATTATGTTCCATAACTTTAACAACAAATCAACTAATATTACTTGAAGATATCAAAAAAGAAGGAAATTATATAATAATAACAGTTAAAAAAATGGGAACTATTGACGAATATATATGGTGAAAAAATTCCTACACAAAGCTGGCGAATTTTTACGAGAGGTGCAAAAATGCGGGTTAAGGATAGTATTATTTTATATTTCTCGGGATGGGCATTAATAAGTGCATTATTTGCACCATCTGTTGATTTATTTTTTACATTGTTGTTAATCGGATTTTTAATATTTATAGAAATAGGGGATTTTTTTATAGATAATAAAAGTAAAGAAATTTTAAAATCTTTTAAATATGTGTTAATAGCAATATTTGTATTTATTGTTGTGGATAAAATTAAAACCATATTGGTGAAATAAATGAATTTAAAAAGATACTTAGCTAATTTAAAAGAGGGACTGGACTGGAATAATCGAAGTAAATTAAATAAATTTTTAACTATATTTTTTCTTATTTTATTGGTGTCATCATTAATTGCCACAATATATATTATTGAAAATCCAAAACAAACAGAATATTTCACAGAATTTTATATATTGGGTCAAACAGGAAAGGCATATGATTATCCAACCAATTTATTTGCTGGCCAAAATGGAACTGTGATAATTGGTGTGGTGAATCGGGAAGGCAAAGAAATGAATTATACCGTCGAAATTTATTTGGTAAATGCAACATATAACGATATAAATATCACCGAAAATATCACAAATGACACATATGGCACAAACAGCATTATTATAAATAATATAACGAGACTAGATAAATTTGATAATATATTACTATATCCAAAACCAATTGTGGTTGAAGGAAATTGGAGCTCCCAATGGGAAACACCATATATGATTAACATAAATAAATCTGGAAATTACCAATTATGGTTTTTATTATTTGAAAATGAAACATATAAAAATGACAGTGAAACTCAAAAAATATATCATGGCATTAATAACGATATTCTTAGCTTAAAATTAAATATTGAAGTTAAAAAATCATATATGTGGGGTTAATTTATGAAAATTTCAGTAATAGGAACAGGATATGTTGGCTTAATTCAAAGTGTAGGTTTGGCAGAGTTTGGATTTGATGTAGTAGGTATAGATATAGACGAAACTAAGGTAAAACGACTTAATGAGGGTAAATGTCCATTGTATGAAGATGGTTTGGAGGAGCTCCTAACAAATAATATAAATAAAAACTTAAAATTTACAACCTCATACCAGGAGATAAAAGATAGTGATATTATTTTTCTATGTGTGGGGACCCCCCAAGATGAAAAAGGAAATGCAGATTTAAGATTTATTTACTCCGCCACAGAATCGATTAAAAAACAGCTAACAAAGGACAGTTATAAAGTTATAGTTCTAAAATCCACAGTACCAATTGGAACAAATAGAAAAATTAAGGAATCGTTAAAGGATTATATCGTTGATGTTGTTTCAAATCCTGAATTTTTAAGGGAGGGAATTGCAGTAGATGATTTCTTTAATCCTGAAAGAATTGTATTGGGATTTGAAAATTTAGAAAATAAAAAACCAATTGAAGCGATGAAAAAAATATATGGGGAATTTGAAGATAAGGGAGCTCCCATAATTATCACAGATTGGGAAAGTGCTGAAATGATAAAATATGCTTCCAATGCCTTTTTAGCTACAAAAATTTCCTTTGCAAATGAATTATCAAAATTATCCGATGAAGTTGGTGCAGATATAAAAACCATAAGTGAGGCCATGGGAATCGATAAAAGGATTGGAAACAAGTTTTTAAACGCTGGAATAGGCTATGGCGGAAGCTGCTTCCATCCTGATGAAATACTATTTGTGGATTTTGGAGATGGATTAGAATGTATGGCATTTAAAGAACTATTTGACGAGCTCAGTAGAGACAATAATAGAAGTGTGAAAATATTATCCATCAATAAAAATTTAAAATTGGATTTAGCAAATCTAAAATTAATAACAAAAAGAGATTACTCTGATGATTTAATTGTTTTAAAAACGACAATGGGAAGAGAAATAAAAATAACAAAAGACCATCCTGTTGTTGTGTTGAATGGAGATAAACTACATGTTAAATTAGCGGAAAATATTAAAGAAGGGGATGAAATAGCACTACCTAAGGGGGAATTTAATAGTAATAGTAATATTAATAATATAATTACAATCGATATATTGGAAGAAATAAAAAATACCCCATTAATTGAAAAAACATATTTAAATAATAAAAATATGGTGTTAAATGAATTTGAGAATATAAGAGCTCATCTATCAAACAAATATATTCACGATATAAAGAAGAATGGAACCGTAAGAGCAAAGGATATGTTACCAATAAGAAGCATATTAAATAAATATAATTATAATTCAAATAGGCTATTCACCGTTAGAAGCAAATCTACAACAATTCCATCAGTTATAAAAATAGACGGCGATTTTGCTAGATTAATAGGATATTATTTAGCAGAAGGTTGGATTTCAGAGGATGGTAAAAAAAATGGTGCTATTAGAAAAAGAATTAGTTTTTCATTCGGAGCTCATGAGGAAGAATATATCAACGATGTTAAAAATATATTGAATAAATTGGATATAAATTATATCGAAAAAATTAGAAATGGTTCCCATTCCATAATAATATCTTCAAAATTGTTGGCATATATCTTCGAAGAGGCATTAAAATGTGGAAATAATTGTTATAACAAGCAAATACCGCCACAAATATTTAATTCACCATCAGATATTAAATGGGAATTCTTAAAAGGTATTTTAAGGGGAGATGGAGGTATTGTTAAATTAAATAATAACAAGAACCTAAACATTGAATATGGAACAGTCAGTAAAAAATTGGCAAATTCTTTGATGATATTATTACAATCGTTGGGCATAATCACATCATTAAAAAGATGCTACAATAACAAAAGCACAACATTAACCTATATTATAAGGATAAACGGATTAAACCAGGTTAAAAAAATCGGAGAATTATTTGGGGATAAATGGAACAATTACAAAGAAATTGCAGATAATTATGAAAGAAATATAAAACCTATTGGTTATAAAAAATTTGATAACTATGCATCATTAAAGGTTAAATCCGTTGAAAGAGAATATTATGGCGGAGAAGTATATAGTGTAGAAACAGATAATAATTTGTTAATATCTTCTTATGGATTGTTAATTCATAACTGCTTCCCAAAAGATGTTAGGGCACTTATAAATCAGTTTGAAAACCACAATATCTCCCCAAAATTGATTAAAGCCACAGATGAAGTAAATGATGAACAAATAAAATGGTTCTTCGATAAAATTAAAAATTATTATAACAACGATATTAATCAAAAAACCTTTGCAGTGTTGGGATTGGCATTTAAGCCAAATACTGATGATTTAAGAGAAAGCAGAGGTATAAAATTAATTGATTTGCTGTTAGAAGATGGTGCAATAGTTAAGGGCTTCGATTATGTTGAGAAAGCGAGAGAAAATACCATTAATAAATATAAGTTGGATAAATCAAAAGCATTTTATGGATATAATTTATATGTATTAGATGATTTATACGAAACTGTAAAAGATGTTGATGCCATTATAATAACTACGGAATATGATTTCAATGATGAAGATTGGGAAAAAATAAACAAATTAGTTAAGGATAAAGTTGTATTTGATGGTAGAAATATTCTCGATATGGACAAAATAAAGAAATTGGGATTTGAGTATTATGGGGTAGGTAGGAAATGAAATATAAAAATATTTTAATAACTGGAAGTGCGGGATTTATTGGATTTCATTTAAGCAAATATTTATTGGAAAATTATAATAATGTCCAAGTCATTGGGATTGATAATCTAAATAATTACTACAATCCCCTTTTAAAGGAAAAGAGAAATGATATCTTAAAAAATTATGAAAATTACAACTTTATTAAAGCTGATTTTTCTAACTGGAATGATTTGGAAAATAATCTAAAAAATAAAGATATTGATTTAATAGTTCATCTCGGAGCTCAGGCTGGTGTGAGGTACTCTTTGGAGAATCCTTGGGCCTATGAAAAATCAAACCTATTAGGAACGATGAATATATTTGAGCTCGCTAGAAAGCTAAATATAGAAAAGGTTGTTTATGCTTCTTCATCATCAGTATATGGAGGGAATAAAAAGATTCCATTTAGTGAAGATGATATCGTGGATAAACCTGTTTCTTTATATGCTGCAACAAAAAAATCAAATGAATTAATGGCACATACTTACCACCATTTATACGACATTAAGATGATAGGATTAAGATTTTTTACAGTTTATGGGGAGTATGGAAGACCTGATATGGCATATTTTAAATTTGCAAAAAAAATACTGTCAAATGAACCTATTGACATATATAACTATGGAGATATGGAAAGAGATTTTACCTATATATCCGATGTTGTGGACGGCATAATTTCATCAATTGAAAAAGATTTTGATTATGAAATTTTTAATTTGGGAAACTCCCGACCTGTTAAGTTGATGTATTTTGTGGAGCTCCTTGAAAAATACCTTAACAAAGAGGCAGAAAAGAACTTTTTGCCCATGCAAGATGGGGATGTTTTAAGAACTTATGCGGATTTAAATAAAAGCAGTAAATTATTAAATTATAATCCAAAGGTTTCTATTGAAGAAGGGCTGAAAAGGTTTTGTAATTGGTTTTTAGAGAATAAGGAGTGGCTATTGGTGTTGTAAATATGGACTATAAAGAAAGGGCAATAAAAGGTATTAGTTGGAATTTTCTATTATTAATATTGGCGGCTCCCATTGGCTATTTAGTCAGGATGTTATATGCAAATGAAATTCCTAAATTGGAAGTTGGTCTATTTTATGCTGTTTTGGATTTTTGTTGTATGGTTGCTATTTTTAAAGATTTGGGTTTAAGTGCTGCATTAGTTAGGTTTATTCCAAAATTTATACATGAAAAAAGAAATGATTTAGTCAAATCAGCGATAGTAAGTGTTGGTATTTTACAGAGCTCTGTATCGTTGTTAATAACCATTGGAATTATTTTACTTTCTCCTTTAATAGCGAAATATTATATAAACAATCAGGGGCAATTTATAGGGCATTTAGATTTGGTTATTAATGTTTTAATTATTTTGAGTATAGGATATTGGTTTCAGAGTATAATGGATGTCATTAGAAATGCCATACAGGGCTTTCAAAATCAGAAGTATTTTGGAACTAGTAATTTTGTTAAGATTTCTTTAGTTTTGATTTCATCAGTAATATTCATCTATATTTTAGATATACACAATGTTTTTGCTCCAAGTTATGCATACACCATAACCCCAATATTAATGATATTAATCTATGCTTCCATATTTATTAAAAAGATTTTTCCAGAGTTTTTTAAGGGGAGATTTATTTTCTCAAAAAAACTAATTAAAGATTTATTTTCTTATGGGCTACCTGTTATGATGGGTAGTGCAGGGAGTTTAATTTTAGGCTATGTTGATGGAATTTGTTTAACTTACTTTACAGGTTTAAATGCAGTTGCTGATTATAGAAATGTGGCAATGCCTACGGTTAGTATTTTAGGTTATTTTGCAAGTGCTGTTGGTGCAGTCTTATTTCCAATGAGTTCCGAGTTATGGGAAAAGGGGCATAAAGAAGCATTAAGGTATGGAGTTGAAAGGATTTGTTTGTATTCTTT
This sequence comes from Methanococcus aeolicus Nankai-3, assembly GCF_000017185.1. Taxonomy (NCBI): domain Archaea; kingdom Methanobacteriati; phylum Methanobacteriota; class Methanococci; order Methanococcales; family Methanococcaceae; genus Methanococcus; species Methanococcus aeolicus. The sequence continues at coordinate 436,483 of NC_009635.1, forward strand.
TGTTTTAGTTTTACCGATGGCAATATTGATGGCATATTTTCCAACAGTTGTTGTTAATTTACTATTTAACGCTCAATATTTGCCCGCAGCAGACGCCATAAGAATATTAAGTTTAGGAACCGTTTTTATGACTTTAAATGGGATTGGATTTACAGTATTAAATGGTATTGGAAAGCCTTCATTATCAACTAAAATTTTATATTTTGGGGCGACATTTAACTTAATTTTCAATCTTTTATTAATTCCAAAATTTGGAATTATTGGAGCATCTATAACCACCGTCTTAGGATACTTCATAATGTGGATTTTTCAGATGAAATATTTATCTAAATTTTTAGAGCATAAATTTTTAAATAAAAATTGGATATTAATTATATTCATTGGAATTTTTAGTTTAATTCCAATTATATTCATCAAAGATTTAATCAATAATATGTTTTTAGAGTTGGCTGTTTGCGGAATTGTTTATTTTGGAATATATATGTTGGGAATATTTGGACTAAAAATAATAAATATAAATGAGATTAATGATATTATTGGCAAAATTATAAAGAGGTAAGCAATCATGAAAAATAAAATCCTTGCATTAATCCCCGCAAGAGGGGGAAGTAAAGGACTTCCAAGAAAAAATATAAAACCACTGTTGGGAAAGCCTTTAATTGCTTGGACAATTGAGCAAGCAAAGAATAGCAAGTATGTAGATAAGGTTGTTGTATCTACTGATGATGAAGAAATTGCAGAAATTTCAAGAAAATATGGAGCAGAAGTTCCATTTTTAAGGCCGAAAGAATTGGCAAGAGATGATTCCCCTACAATTGATACAATTATGCATGCAACAAACTGGTTTGAAGAAAGAGGGGAAATTTTTGATATTATTGTATTACTTCAGCCAACATCACCATTAAAAACTACTGAGGATATTGATAATGCAATTGAACTATTTTTAAATAATAAAAATGCTCTATCATTAGTTAGTGTTAAAGAAAATGAACATCCGCCATTTTGGAGTTTTAAAATTGAAAACGACTATATAAAACCACTATTTGGAAATGAATATATTAATAAAAGGAGACAAGAACTCCCAAAATGCCATATACCAAATGGTGCAATATTTATATCCTATATTAAGGTATTAAAAGAATATAGGACATTTTACACTCCAAAAACAATATCCTACATAATGCCACCAGAAAGAAGTGTTGATATTGATAATGAATTTGATTTTCTATTGGCTGAATTTATCTTAAAAAAATAAAAAGTGATACAATGAAAAATTCTGTATATTCCCATCAACTTGTTATATATAAGATCATAAAAAATTTATGTACAAATAAAATATTATATGGCATATTTAGAATTTTAGAAGAAGCCAGATGGGAATACGAATATAAAAGATATCGGGAAAAATACGATATTCATCCAACATTTAGATTCAATGGTCCAGGAATTACTCTTTACGGCAATGGTAAAATAATATTGGGGGAAAATTCATATATTGGTAGATACAGCTCTATTCAATCGGTAGATGGATGTATTGTGAAAATTGGTAATAATTGTGCAATTAGTCATTATGTTATGATTTATACTGCAAATGCTGTTGCTGATCAAGATTTTAATAAGCCCAGAGACCAAAGAAAAATTAAAAAGGGTAATGTAATAATAGAAGATTTTTGTTGGATTGGTGCTCAAACATTTATTACTGAAGGAGTAAATATAGGTCAAAATGCTGCTGTTGTTGGAGCGAATTCTGTTGTTACAAAAGATATTCCCCCACATTCAATTGCAGTAGGATGTCCCACAAAAGTTATAAAATTTAAATCTTATTTAAATGATAAAGACATAATAAAATTAGCAAAAGATTACTGGAACATTTTACATCAAAATCTTAAAAAACATTTACTTACCCAATATGAAGAACTAAATAATTTAGGGGATTAAAATGTGAGACATTCAAAAGGAATTAATTAAAAAGATTCTAAAATATAAAATAACGAGAAAACTAGTAATTAAATATGGCCACACAATAACATGGTTAAAATATGTTAGATATTTTATTAAACCTCCAAAAGTTCCAAAAACTATCTATATTGAGACTACAAATGCTTGTAATTACAGATGTGTAATGTGTCCAAGAGAAACCATGACACATGAAGTAGGGTTTATGGATGACGAATTATATAAAAAAATTATTGATGAGGCATGTAAATTGGGAGTTCAAAGAGTAAGATTGCATTTCTATGGAGAACCACTACTACATAAAAACCTTATTGAAAGAATAAAATATGCAAAAAGAAAAGGACTTTTTGTTGATATCGATACTAATGCAGAACTTTTAACACCAGATTTAAGTGAAAAATTAGTGAATTCAGGAATTGATCAAATTATAATCTCTTTTCATGGATTGACTCCTGAGGAATATAAACATATCACAGGCAGGGACAGTTTTGGAGTTATTACGAAGAACATAACACACTTAATTAAAATTAAAGAAATAAAAAACATTAAAAAGCCAAAGATAATAATCCAAACGACCATTATGGATATAAATTACAAAAATGTTCATAAAGTATTTAATTATTTTCCCAAAGATAAAGTTGAATTTAGTGTAACAAATTGTAATTACAATCCATTATTGATGAAAAATGACTATCGACATATAAAATTTGAATATAACAGAAAAGTTCCTTGCTTATCTCTCTATAATACATTAGTTGTTTCATGGGATGGAAATGTTACTGTATGTTGCTCAGATGTCAATTTTAATCTTTCAATAGGTCACATTGAAGATGGAATTATTAACCTATTTAATAATGATAAGATCAAAAAACTTCGAAAATATCATCTTTTCGGAAAATTTGATAAATTACCATTGTGTAAAAAATGTATTGATCCAATCGCACATTCATTATACATGCCAATAAAAATAAAAGAGAATATAATATGTGGTAAATATGAAAAAAATAAAAATAGAAAATAAATATATTGGTGAAAATGAGCCAGTGTTTATAATAGCAGAGGCAGGGGTTAATCACAATGGAGATATTGAGCTCGCAAAAAAATTAATTGATATTGCATCAGAATGTGGTGCTGATGCCGTGAAATTTCAGACATTTAAAGCTGAAAAGGTAGTTTCAAAAAGAGCTCCGAAAGCAGAGTATCAAACTAAAAATACAGGAACTGATGAGAGTCAGTATGAAATGATAAAGGAGCTCGAATTAACAGAAGATGATTTTTATGAATTATACAAATATTCTAAAAATAAAAATATAATGTTTTTATCTACACCATTTGATTTTGAAAGTGCTGATTATTTAGACGAATTAATGCCATTATTTAAAATATCATCAACTGATTTAAACAATTTACCATTTTTGGAATATATCGCAAAAAAGAAAAAGCCTATAATACTATCCACTGGAATGGGGACATTGGGGGAAATAGATGAAGCTATAAACATCATAAAGAAAGCAAACAATAATGATATAATATTGCTACACTGTGTCACAAACTATCCAGCTAGTTTTGAAAGTTTGAATTTGAGAGTTATTAGAACATTAAAAGAAGCATTTAAACTACCTGTTGGTTTTTCAGACCATAGCTTAGGAATTTATGCCCCAATAAGTGCGGTATCTCTCGGAGCTACTGTTATTGAGAAGCATTTTACATTAGATAAAAATCTACCGGGTCCTGACCATAAGGCATCCCTAAGCCCCGAAGAATTAAAAGAAATGGTAAGTGCAATCCGTTCAATTGAAAAAGCATTGGGAAATGGTATAAAAAGACCCACCTCCGAAGAAGAGAAAATTAAAAAAGTTGCAAGAAGAAGTTTAGTAGCAAATGTTGATATTCCAAAAGGGGCGACAATCAAAAAAGAAATGATAGTCATAAAAAGACCAGGAACGGGGATTGAGCCAAAGTATTTAAATGAAATTATGGGGAAAAAGGTAAAAAGAGATATCAAAATAGATGAGATTTTAAAATTAGGTGATATAGAATGGTAAAAATTTTAAGAACAGCAACTGGATGCATGGCATCGATTAGTTTTATCAATGAATTAATGAAAAAGGGTGTTGAGGTTGTATGTGTTGATGCAAATCCTATTTCTGTTGGATTACATTACTGTAGAAAGAAATATGTAGTTCCAAAAGGAAATGAACCAAATTTTATTCCCGAATTACTAAAAATTTGTAAAAAAGAAAATATAGATGCCATCTTATCAGGTCCAGAAGAAGAAATTATACATATCTCAAAAAATAAAGATATTTTCTTAAATGAGGGAATTTTACCAATTGTATCCGATTATGAAACAATTAAAATAACATCCGATAAGTGGAAGACTTATGAATTTTTTATAAATAACAACATCTCAACTCCAAAAACATATAAATTAGATGAAATTAAAAAAGAAGAAATAAATTTCCCAATTGTCCTAAAACCAAGATTTGGTAGAGGGGGTCTGGGAATATACATCGCAAAAGATATGGGTGATTTTAATTACATTGTAAAGAAATGTAACTCAGATTATATTGCACAGGAGTTCATTGAGGGCATTGAATTCACAATTGATATATTTTCAGATATGGATGGAAATATTTTGTCTGTTGTTCCAAGAAAACGGTTGTCAGTGGAATCAGGCATATCTGTAAAATCTGAGGTAACATACAATGAGACCATAATAAAATATGCAAAAGAAATTGCGGAAAAACTAAATATTAAAGGTCCTGCAAATATTCAATGCATTTTAAAAAATAATAAATCATATTTTATTGAAATAAATCCACGATTTGGTGGTGGCTCAATATTGTCAATAAGGAGTGACCCAACAATAATTGAAAATTTAATAAGAATTGTCAAAGGGGAAAAACCCATACCAAGCAAAGGTTTCAAACAAAACTTACTGATGTTAAGATACTACTCTGAAATTTTTGTTGAGGGGAAACATGAAAGCCATAATATTTGATTTAGATAATACTCTTTATGATTATAGGGATTATTTCTATCAAGTTTTTTTAAAATTATCAGAATATTTTTATAAAAGGTACCAAATTCCAAAAGATGAATTTATTAAAACATCAATGGAGATATTGAACAAAAGAAAAAGCAGATATCCAAAATTATTCAATGAAATATTGAATGTATTAAACATTCCTGAAAACGAAGTTAAGTTTTGTGTTGAGATATTCACTAGTGGAAGATTTCCAATAGTTCCATCTGATGGAGTTTATGAAGTGTTAGATTATCTAAAAAACAAAAATTATTTTTTAGGCATAATTACTGATGGAAACCATATACGTCAAAGAGAAAAAATAAAATCCTTAAAATTTGAAAATTATTTTGATACTGTTGTTTATACAGATATTTTTCAATCTCCAAAACCTTCCCCAACACCTTACCAATATATAATTAGTAAATTTGGTATTAATCCAAAATTATCATATTATGTTGGCGATGACCCTGATGTTGATTTTAGAGGAGCAAAATTCGTTGGATTAAATACTATAAGGGTATTAAATGGAGAGTTTATATATAAAAAGAAAAATAAATTTATAGATTACGAAATAAAGGAAATAAAGGAAATAATTAACATAGTGTAATGTAGGTGGGTCCCCTATGAAAAATAGAAAAATTAAAAAAGTTGCAGTTGTTACAGGAACTCGTGCAGAGTATGGAATTTTGAAACCATTGATTGAAAAAATTAATGACGATAATGACTTAGAATTGCAATTAATGGTCACTGGTATGCATTTGTTAAAAAAATTTGGATACTCTATAAAAGAAATAGAAAACGATGGGTTTCCAATAGCTTCAAAAATAAGAATGTATGATGAAGACTCCCTTGGGGAATTGAGTTATCATGGTGTTTCATTAGGTAGGGCAGTTTCTGAATTCACAAGAGAATTTGTATATCTAAATCCAGATATTGTTTTAGTTATTGGGGATAGATTAGAAGCATTAGCTCCTGTATTATCGGCATCAACTTTAAATATTCCAATTGGGCACATTCATGCAGGGGATAGTACAGACAGTGGACATATTGATGAACAAATTAGATTCGCCATTTCAAGATTTTCCCATTTATTATTTGCACCAACTGAAAAGTGTGTAGAACGTTTAACAAAAATGGGGGAAGAACCATGGAGGGCATATAATGTTGGAGCGTTGGGTTTGGATAGTATTTTATCATACAAGCCATTAACTAAAGAGGAATTATTTAAAAAATTAAATCTTAATGGAGATAATCCAGTAGCAATCATTATATTTCATCCTGTAATTCATGAATACTCAACAATTGACCATCAAATAGAAAGCATTATGAAAGCGGTAATCGAAACAAAAATAAATACAGTAGTTATTTATCCAAATAATGACTTAGGCAGTAAGAAAATTATTGAAATTATTAAAAAATATTCTAATTTTGAAAATATTAAATTATTTGAGAATTTGGAGCACAATATATATATAAGTTTAATGTATCATGCTAATCTAATGATTGGAAATTCAAGTAGTGGGATAATTGAAGCACCATCATTAGGATTGCCTGTTATAAATGTAGGAAGTAGAAATACTGGGAGGGAACATGGGGACAATGTCTTATTTGTAAAACCAGTCAGTAAGGAGATTGTTGAAGCTATTAATAAGGCATTGTATGATATTGACTTCATTGAAAAAGTTAAAAAGAAAAACAATCCCTGGGGAGATGGGAAAACCAGCGAAAGACTGGTTAATATTTTAAAAAATACTGAAATTAATGAGCATTTTATGAGAAAGAGAATCCTATATTAATTAATTGAATTTAAAATAACTAAAAAATATAAAATATAATAGTGGTGATATTATGAAAAATTTTAAAGAAGCATGGGAAAAATTATATGATGAAAATAAATATACTATGAAATTTCCGGATGAACCCACTATAAGATTTTTTGGAAAAATATCTAAGAAAATTGAGTTAAATGGAAAAGGTTTGGATGTGGGCTCAGGAATGGGAAGAAATTGTAGACTCATGTATGAATTTGGTATTGATGCTTATGGTATTGAAATCTCAGAAATGGCGATTAAAAGAGCTAAAGAATATATGAAATTAGGGAATTTTAAGGCACAATTTATATTATATGATGGCATAAGAATACCTTTCGAAGATAGATATTTTGATTATGTAATAAGTCATGGAGTATTGGATTCTATGACATTTGAAAATGCACAAACTATAATTAATGAAATATATCGAGTATTAAAATCAGATGGTTATAGTTGTATAGTGGTGCATAGTGATAAAGATTCTTCATATGGCGAAGGAAAAAAAATAGAAGAAAATACCTTTATTATTAAAGAAGGTTTTGAAAAAGATACTCCTCAACATTATTTCACATTAGATGAAATTAAAGAACTGTTTGGAGAATTTGAAATTATAGATGTTGGATTACATGAAGATATTCAAGTTGATTTAAATACTGGAAACCCGAAAAAAAAGGCTAGCTTTTGGTATATCTATTTGAGAAAAAGGTGAAATTATGAAAATTTTAATCATAGCACCACATCCAGACGATGAGGTCTTAGGTTGTGGTGGAACAATAGCAAAACATTCTGAAAACGGAGATGATGTTTATTTAATAATTGCTACAAAGGCATACACGCCAGATTGGACAGATGAATATATAACAAATAAAGAAAAAGAAATAAAAAAATCAAATGAAATTTTAGGAATAAAAAAAACTTATTTTTTAAATTATCCAACAGTTAAATTGGATACAATTCCACAAAAAGAGTTAAACGATTCAATATCAAAAATAGTTGATAAAATAAAACCAGATATTGCATATATTCCATTTAAAGGAGATTTGAATAAAGACCATCGTTTATTGTTTGAAGCTTCGTTAGTTGCTTTAAGACCATTAAATCATAAGGTTAAAAAAATATTATCCTATGAAATTCTCTCGGAAACAGAATGGGGACAAGAAATAGAAATTTTTAAACCAAATGTATATGTCGATATAACAAAAACTTTTAACAAAAAAATTGAAGCAATGAAAGCATACAAAAGTGAATTAAGGGAATTCCCGCATCCGAGGTCTGTGGATGCAATAGAAACATTGACGAAAAAGAGAGGTTCAGAGATTGGGATTAAATATGCTGAAAGTTTTTACTTAATAAGAGAAATTCAGGGATAACAATGAGATTTAAAAATTGGAAATTTCCAAAAATCGAGCATAATAAACCAACAGAATATAACTGGGTTGTTCAATACCCTGAAAATTTAGAGCTCGGAAAATACACAGATATTGGAGCATTTACATATATAAATTCAAAGTATGGGGTTAAAATTGATGAGTATGTGCAAATAGGTTCTCATTGTTCTATATACTCTGTTTCAACAATAGATAATAAAAAAGGAAAAGTGATAATAAATAAAAATGCAAGAATCGGAAGCCATAGTGTAATTATGCCAAATGTTGAAATTGGAGAAAATTCTATTATCGGAGCATTTAGTTTTGTAAATAAAAACATTCCACCGAATACATTAGCTTATGGCGTTCCAGTGAAACTTATTAGGAAACTAACTGATGAAGAAATTAAAAAGTTATTGAAGGAGATAGAATGAAAATTCCACTATTTAAAATTTACTGGGATAATGAAGATATTAAATCTGTTGAAAAAATTATAAAATCGGGCATGTTTTGGAGCTCCGGTAATGAGATTGAAGAGCTCGAAAATAAGATATCAGAATATATTGGTTCAAAATATTGTGTTACTTTCAACTCAGGAGGTTCTGCACTACATGCTTTAATGAAATCTTATGGATTTAAAGAAGGGGACGAAATAATTGTCCCATCATTTACTTTCATAGCAACAGCAATGGCTCCATTATATGTTGGAGCAAAACCCATATTTGCTGATATTGAAGAGGAAACACTTGGATTAAATCCTGATGATGTTTTAGAGAAAATAACAAATAAAACAAAGGCAATCCTGCCAATTCATTATGGAGGAGTGCCCTGCAAAATAAAAGAGCTTAAAGAGATTGCCGATGATTATGATTTAGTTTTGATAGAGGACGCAGCAGAGGCATTTGGGGCAAAAATTGATGATAAAAATGTGGGAACTTTTGGGGATTCGGCAATATTCAGCTTTTGTCAAAATAAAATCTTTACAACAGGCGAGGGGGGATGCATAACCACCAATAACAAAGAACTATATGAAAAATTAAAGCTTATCGTATCCTATGGTAGAATATCGGAAGGGAATTATTTTGTTGGACAATCAAAAACTGATTATGTTGATATTGGATACAATTGGAGACTATCGACCATTTTAGCATCTCTTGGAATTTCTCAGTTAAATAAAGTTGATAAATTAATAGAATTAAGGAGAAAAAATGCAGAATATTTAAACACTGAGCTCAGTAAAATAAAAGATGTAAATATAATGCCTGTCCCGAATAATTACTTTGCAGTTTATCAGTTATACAGCATTATTTTGAATAATGAATATATTAGGAATGAATTAATGAACTATTTAAAAGAGAAAAATATTTCAACAAAAATTTACTTTGAACCCTGTCATGAATACACTGTATTTAAAAAATTTGTAAATAATATAAACTTACCAACAACACAGCAAATATCTTCAAAAATATTGACACTCCCCATATATCCAAACATGACTAAAAATGAATTAAATTATATCATTGATACAATAAAAGAATTTTTTGAAGGGCGATGACTTATGAATAAATCTCAATTGGAAAATTTAAAATCCTTTTATGACAATAAGGTTATTCTAGTAACGGGAGGAACTGGCTCAATAGGAAAAGAAATTGTAAAAACTTTATTAAATTTTAATCCAAAGGCGATTAGAGTTTTAGATATAAATGAAACAGCACTTTTCGATTTAGAACAAGAACTAAACACTCCTAAAATAAGGGCATTTTTAGGTGATATAAGAGATAAGGATAGATTAAAAAGAGCTGTTGAAGGGGTAGATATAATATTCCATGCAGCAGCATTAAAACATGTTCCCCTATGTGAATATAATCCATTCGAAGCAGTAAAAACAAATGTAATAGGTACTCAAAATTTAATAGATGTTGCGATGGATGAAGAGGTTGAAAAATTCATAACAGTAAGCACGGATAAGGCAGTCAATCCAGTAAATGTTATGGGTGCAACTAAATTATTAGCCGAAAGATTAACCACTTCTGCGAACTTATATAAAGGACATAGAAAAACTGCTTTTTCTGTTGTTAGATTTGGAAATGTTTTAAATTCGAGAGGTTCAATTTTACCATTGTTAAAAGAACAATTAAAAAATGGAAAGGATATTACCTTAACACATCCTGAGATGACGAGATTTATAATGAGTATCAACGATGCTGTAAAATTAGTTTTAAAATCATGCACATTGGCAAAAGGTGGAGAAATATTCATATTAAAAATGCCTTCTGTAAAAATTAAAGATTTAATAGAAGTGGTTGTTGAAGAGCTCGCTCCAAAATATGGATATGATCCAGAAGAGATAAATATTAAAATAATTGGTAAAAGACCGGGCGAAAAATTATATGAAGAGTTGATAGTAGAAGAAGAAATTTATAAATTGGAAGAGTTAGAGGATATGTTTGTTGTTTATCCTTATAAGTCAAATACAGATAATAAAGATAAAAAAATAATTTATGATTCAAAAAATACTAAATTTTTAAGTAAGGGGGAAATTAAGAGAGTATTGTTTGATATTAGATACCTGGGTGATAATTATGAATGATAAGGATACATTTACCAACTACATCATAAACAATTTTCCAAATATAATACCAATTTTATCCAATAACTTTCCATTTAAATTTCCAAAAGTTAAGTATGTTCCTAGTAAGGCTAAATCCAACATAACTATATACAATAGTATAATAAAAGTGTATCTTAATTTGAATGATTTTATAAATAAACTTAGGTCTAAATCCGAATATTTACATGTCACAAAAACTGATGTTATAATAATAGGATACACTGGAAAAATAGTCAATAATCCTAAGGGTATTCCAATCGGAGATTATTCAAACTACTTTATAAAAGATTTCCTTAATAGAAATGATATAAAAACAAAAGAACTATTAATATTTAATTTAAAAGATATCTCAAGAATTATAAATATATTAAATATGCAAAAATATTTAAAACATAATAATAGTGATTTGCTTTTTTTGTTAAAATATCAAACCCCTAAAAAAATTGATCTTGATAATTTAAAGAATATTTGCACAAAATGTATAGAAAATAAATTGTATGAATATATATATTCTGATTTAGAATATTCAGTTATACCTAAGGAAGACCTAAAAAAAAGGATCTCTAACTTAGAGAAATATATTAAATTCATCACATCAAATACATTTGTAAGTTATGTGTTATCCTTAGCACATTCTATAAAATATTATCTTGAGATGTCTTCTCCAAAGATTTTAATAATTAATTCAATAAGTGGTTTAGTAGATAGATTATGTGTGTATGTGGCAAAATATTTGGGTATAAAGATAATATTTTTACCACATGGTATTGGTGAAAATTTATCATCATCCAATTTTATAAATTACTTTAAAATTAATCCTATTCCAATTGATGTATATATCAACCCAACATATGATAAAAAAAATATAACTATAAAATTTAAAAATATAGAAATTTGTAATTACGGGGTAGCAATATATGGGCATACAATTGATAATTATTTTAATGAAATATCATTACCTAAAGACAATAGAAAGCTTACGGTGTTGTATGCTACACAGCCATGGGTTAGAGATGGCATAATTGAGAAAAGAAAATATATTGAGTTTTTGTATAAATTTTTCAATATTCTAAAGCAAATTGATTGTGATATAATCATAAAATTCCATCCACGAGATAACGACAATATTTATAAAAATATACTAAAAAAATTAAATATTAAAAATGTAGAATATAGTTATAAAGCACCACCATTTTTTATTGAAGATATAAAAAAATCTGATGTTTTGTTGACCCATATTTCAGGCATTTGTTATGAGTCAATTTTGGCAGGGACTCCAGTAATTAGTATAATACCTCATGAATTAGAAAAATATTACTATCCTTATGAATCAATTGAGGTTCCAAAATTTACTGAAAATAATCTTAATAAACTAAAAAATTTTTTAAAACAAAAATATGTTGATAAATCATTAAATAATTTACTTGAAATTGAACAAAAAAAAGTTAAACCAAAAATATTAGGTGATGATTCATTAAATTTATTCTTATTTAAAATAAAATCATTATTGGAAAAATGAATGTTATGCAACATTTTTTATAACTCTTATAATCTTATCTACAACAATATCCCAACAATATTCTTTTTTTACTAAATAATAGCCATTTAACCCTATTTCATCCACTTTTTTTTGTGATAATTGTAATATATACTTTAGTTTTTCTGCCAATTCATGACAATTTCCAGGATCTACTAGCCATCCGTTATGATCCTCTTTAATAATATAAGATAACTCTCCAACAGATGTAGCCAACACCGGCAATTTACAAGCCCAAGCCTCTAAAACTGTTAATGGAAATCCTTCATAAAGAGAAGGCAATATAAAGAGATGTGAAGATTCATATTCCCTACTTAAATCGTCTCCAAACATTCTACCTTTAAACACAAATAAATCTTCTAATCCCAAATACCTTATTTTATTTATTAGATTATTTTTTTCATCACCCTCTCCAACAATAACAAATCTCACCTTTCTTGGTAATTCATTCTTAATTAAACTTACTGCATCGACAAGATACATTAAACCTTTTTGAGGATGTAACCTACCAACAAAAAGAATTTTAAAAAATTTATCCTCTTTTTTTGCATTTATGTTTTCAAATTTTTTTAAATCCACACCATTTGGAATATAAATTGGCCTATTTATGTTTTTATATTGTAGGAATTTTCTATCTACTGTTATTTCCACATCATATTTAATAATTCGTTGTAGAAAAACTTCCATTATATATAAAAATTTGCTTTTTAAACCTTTGCCATACATTTTTTTTATAGTTTCTATACCACTTCCATGAACATGATAAACAATGGGAACTCCTAATAAAATACTTAATATTTTTCCAAGAAATCCGGGAAGATTCGCATGAGCATAAATCAAATCATACTTTTCCTTTTTATGGTAATTCAAAATTTCTTTCATCAATTCAAAAATCCATATTATTCTATCCTTAAAACACCAATTCCTTTTTTTGCCAACATGAATGATCCTAAAATTTTCATTTATTTGCTCTATTTTCTCCCCTTCATATCCAACAAGGTTCATAACAAATAAATCAATTTTGACATCATAATCTTTGCTTAACCTTTTTCCTATTTCATAAGCAACAGCTTGCCCGCCGCCCCAAATAGGTTTCCATGCTTCTATAATCATTGCTATTCTCATGTCTAGTCCCCTAAAATATCCAAATATATATTTTCCACATCATGGGTTAATTTTTTCCAATCATATTTTTTAGAAAGTTCCAAACATTCTTTTTGTTTCTTAAAATATAAATCTTTATCTTCTAAAAGCATTTTGATTTTTAATGATAATTCATCAACATTTTCAGGTTCAAATAACAACCCTCCTTTTCCATTTTCAGTAATTTCAACAGTGGGGGGAATGGCAGAATTTACATAAGGTGTTTCAGATGCAACACTTTCTATAGTCACCATTCCAAATCCTTCAACAATACTTGGTAGCGAAAAAATAGTTGAAGATTTAACATGTTTTAGAACATCCTCGTGTTTCTCAACAAATCCTAAAAATTCAATATTATTTTCCAAATGTAGGCTTTTAATCATTTTCCCTAAATTTTCTTTTTCTGGACCAGTACCAATAATTTTTAATTTTACATCTGGAAAATCAGTTTTAATAATATTTATTGACTTAATCAAATCATCAACTTTTTTATATTTAACCAATCTTCCCACATAACATAAAGTATTTTTTTCCTTAGGGACTTTTATTTTTTGATATTCTTCCAAATTAACACCATTATAAACTACGCCTATATTTTTTTCTTTAACCCCTGCTTTTATCAATTTTTCCTTTGTATATTTGCTTACCGCAATAAATTTATCCCATTTTTTTGAGAGAATGTATCTTTCCAGTATCTCGCCAAATATTCCAAAGAATCCTAGGTTTTTTATCCACTCTCCACCAAGCCAAACATCATGATATGTGGCCACTCTCGGAATATTCAACTTTTTTGAGATATTATATGCTACGGGATAAGTAATAAAATTGTATCCCTCTACGATATCAACATCCAACTTTTTTCCAGTTTTTACTGCTTCATTCATAAAACTTAACCTTTCGATGAAACTTCCACCTTGGCTGTATTTCCTCTGTTTTCCGCACCGAATTACACTGATTCCACAAAATTCATCCTTTTGAGATAATCCTTCCTCCCAAGATGTTATAACATATACATTATGATTCTTAGCCAGATTTTTTGCTATATAAAATGCCCTCGCTTCAACACCTCCCTTAACATTGCATTCTTCTGATGAAGGAAAATATTCTGTAATTATTAATATATTCATCAATTTCACCATACCTGATATTTATTAATAACTCATAATATTTGATACATTATATGCCCTTAACAGTATATTATTTACCCTCAATGAATTTTTCAAACATTTCATAATCCCAAGTCCCAAAATATGTATGTTTTCCAGTCAAATTTAAATGATTTAATGTTAAGTTGTCCTTAAAATATAAAAGTTTCGGAGCTCCGGCAAAAACACCAATATTGCCATTATCCACCAATATAAAAAATGGTTTTAAATAATCTATTTTTGGATGGGAATATGCAGTATTTACAATCGTTGGATAATGTTGCCCATCAATAGAGCCAAAAACCCAGCCCTTTATTTTGTCAAATAGTGATTGTTTTATATAAATATATTGACAGGGGAGCTCCCTGCCATTTCGTTCAATAGTGGTGTATCTTATTTTTCTATTATTTAACTCTTTATTAAATAATTTTATGGATTTTGCCAATTTTATTTTATATTTATTTACTAATTCTTCATCGGGCAATTTTTGATATATTACACATTTTTCAATTTCATTGTATTTTTTCAATTTATATAGTGCATTTAATTTTGAAATATATTCTTTTAATTCAATATTATATTTTTTTAAATAATAGCATTTACCAAATATCAATTTTGGAGCATATTTTACATATTCAGCAGGTATATTTTTGGCAATTTCTTTTAATAACAATATTCCCAATTTCTTTTTTTTATCTTTATTTAAATTTATCAATTTATCATTTGGATTAAAATTATTATTTTTTAAAAATAAAATTGACTGGGATTCATTTTTAAACAGTGGAACTTCATTAAAATACAATAAAGACCTAAATAACGGATAGTTTTTTCCATATAATAGCAAATCATTTTTTTCAACAATGCCAATACTTTCAAAATAATCTTTATATTGGAATATATTATTATTTTTATAATAATCACTAAGTATTTTAGAAAAATAAATAACATTATTATCATATTTATTTGAGGATAACTTATATAATATATCGGATAGCATAATACAAACTACTAATTAATATCATTTATAATTTTTGGTGGTAATATGAAATTATTTGGAACATCGGGCATAAGAATGAAAAATCTAACCCCTGAAATCGCATATAAGGTGGGATTTGCAGTATCTCAAATAGCAAAAAATGTTGTAGTTGGGAGAGATACACGAACCACAGGAGATTTAATTAGAAATTCATTATTTGCGGGATTGTTGAATGGAGGGGCCGAAATAGTTGATATAGGTATTGTCCCAACACCTACACTTGGATATAGTGCAAGAAATTACGATATGGGGATTATGATTACGGCATCACATAATCCCTCGGAATACAATGGCATAAAATTATTTAATAAAGATGGGACTTCATTTAGGCCAGAACAAGAGCAGAATATTGAAGATATTATATATAATAAAAAAAACCAAAAGCGAGTTAGTTGGAATTCTATTAAAAAAGTTTGGACTGATGAAAGTGCTTTAAAAAAATATTCAGATTTTATATTGGATAGCGTAGAAATTAATAAAAATTTTTCCGTTGTTGTGGATTGTGCAAATTCAGCTGGTTGTGTAGCTTCACCATATTTATTTACTGATGTGGGAGCTCATGTAATATCTGTAAATGGGCATATCGATGGAAGATTTATTGGAAGAAGTCCCGAACCAAATGAAAAAAATCTTCAAGATACTATGCATATGATTAAAGGATTAAATGAAAATAACAAAGGCAACAAATATATTGGAATTGCCCATGACGGTGATGCCGATAGAATGATAGCAATTGATGAAAAGGGAAGATTAACCGATTTTGATAAATTGTTGGCAGTGTTTTCAAGATACATGGCTGAAAAAACAGGAACAAAAACAATAATTACCACAGTTGATGCCTCAATGGCTATTGAAGAATATCTAAAAGATTTAAATGTAAATGTAATAAGAACTAAGGTTGGAGATGTTGCAGTTTCTGACGAATTGAATAAGCATGATGATGCTATTTTTGGAGGGGAGCCTTCTGGAACTTGGATTCATAAAGATATTCACCTAACTCCCGATGGAATTTTATCTGGTTTAAGATTGTTAGAAATGATGGAATTTTATGATAAAAAATTATATGAATTAATCGATGATGTTCCTTGCTATTCAAATTTAAGAGAAAAACTACCTTGTCCAGATGATAAAAAAATAATCGTTATGGATTTTGTTATTAAAAATGGTGAAAATATATTTGATGCAGAAGTGGAAACAATTGATGGGGCTCGGTTTAGTTTAGATGATGGCTGGGTGCTTATACGACCATCTGGAACAGAACCATTTGTTAGAGTGAGGGTTGAAGCTAAAAATGATATCATTGCAAAAGAACTTTTAGAAAAAGGTATTAAATTAGTTAAAGATGGATTAAATGAAAAAAAATAAATAATATAATTATAATATACTAAATATTATTATTTTTTTTAGAAATATTTTCTAACTTCTTGTACAAATTATTTTTTTCGTCATATATAATCTCCATATGTGGATAAGCTATATTGACATCTGGTTCGGGCCCTATTTTTTCAAGAATTCTCTGCGTAATTTGGGTTTTTATTAGTGCCCATTCCAACGAATTTACTAGATATCTAACTTTTATTTTTATTCCATTCTCAAATAAACTTATACGAATCATGGGTTTTGGATTTGTCTTATTTTTCGCAAATTGTCGGGGTCGCGATTCCCAAATTTTTGCCAATCTTCGCATATCCTCCCCTACAATCCCATCTGCGGCCTCAAAAACTAACTTCTCGGCCTTTTTCCAATTACTTTCGTAAGTAATGGCTATTTCTACACTGTCCCAAATGTAGTGGGAACCTTTTGTATAATTTATTATGGCATTTGTTAATACAAATGCATTTGGAATAACTAAATTTCGTCCTGATGGCTCCATATCCACTTCACTTAAATAAATATGCATGGTGTCTATTTTATAAACATCACCCATACCAACGCCTTTAATATTTATTCTATCATTTATTTTAAATGGTCGAGTTACGACAATATTGACCCAACCTGCAAAATTCATAATTGGTCTTTGTAGTGCAAAAGTAATCCCTGCCCCAATAAGCCCAAGAGACATTATTAATGAACCCAATCCTTGATATAAAATAGATACGGCAACCAATATTGTGGTAAACCATGTAATATACTTGAATACCGACCCCACAACAGGATAATCTCTTAGTTCCCCTTTTTTTTCAAAAAATCTTCGCAGGAGCTCCAAGGATATATCAAGAAATATCATCGTTCCAATAAATAATATTATTAATACCAATATATTACTATAATATTTTTCTAAATTTAACAGATAAGAATATATATTTAGATAGGTTCCCAAAAAATATGCTATAATAATTAATGCAAATATTTTCATTAAAAATTTTAATTTTAATTTGTTGTCCATATTTTTCCCCACGCCTTTTATATTTTATTTATGTATGGTCAAGAACAATTTTTACCACCACAATATTTAACAGAAATAACAAAAAAATACTCTGATTCACGGGTAAGGATTAACATACAGAGCATATATATTTAATATATTTATACCTAAATTAACGAAAAGTGTTCGTCTATTCAGATATATTTTCGCATAAATATTTTAAAGCATCCTCCTCCATAAAGTGCAAATTTCCAGTGAATATTATGCAATGTAATGGAGCTCCGAAATCATATTCCAATAAATCCCCTATTTTTCCATATACCATTTTAGGTTTTAAACTTCCCGCTCTTGCAACAACTACAACCTTTGTATCTTTATTTAATATATTTTCATTTCTTTTTTCTTCAATTTTCAATAATACTTCAAGTCCTTCGTTTGCAGTCATAAATCGTGTGTTATGTGCCTGAATATCCAAAAGACATAGCGTATGATATCCCATTTTTGAGTTTTCTTTTATAACATCGTAGGGGGTTTCAGGGAAATAATTTGGCTCTGGAAATACTATGGAAGTGGTTTTTCCAAATTTATATAATTGTAATCCGGTTATACCAATTGCCGAATATATAGATGGTGCATTTAATATAATTACTTCAATTCCTTTCTTTTTAGCTTCAATTGCAATATCAATATGAGTTGTTGCCACCATTGGGTCTCCTGCTGTAAGAAACATTATATCTTTATCTTTACTTTCATTAATTAACTTTTCTGTTTCTAACTCAACTTTTTCCCTATCCAATATTGTTATTTCTTTTCCAAGTGTTTCCTCTATTTTTTCTATCGTGGTGCCCGTTAAAATAGCAGTATAAAATTCTGCATATATTTTATCTGCCTTTTTAGCAAATTCAACTGTTTTTAGTGTTGTGTCTTTTTCATCATATAATCCTAATCCTGCCAATATAATCATAATATCACCTAAATTTTTATTAATTCAATTGTTATAGTAAATTGACGAACATTTTTCATAATGTTATGTGTAAAGAGAAAACATAATTTCTCCAAATATCAATTCAATATAATTCACGGAGCTCCTGAACGCACTATATATGTTTGAATACATTATATATACATATACATATGATATATGGTGTATATTCCAGTTTGTTTATAATTATTATGCGGCATATACGCTATTATATATATTTATTTGTTAAAATGGTGATACTAATATGGCAAAAGCTACATTTGGCATAAATGAAAATATTGTTAGTTTATTATGTTATTTAATTTGGCCAATTTCTGGGTTAGTTATATTTTTAGTTGAAAAAGAAAATAAATTTGTTAGATTCCATGCCGTGCAGTCTATTATAGTTTGGATAGCAGGTGCAATAATTACTACAATAATATCTGGAGTTGGTGATATATTGATGTTAATTTTGTGGATATTCTTGATGTATAAATCTTACAAAGGCGAATATTATAAATTACCCTACATTGGGGATTTATCTGAAAAACTGATAAAAAAATTAATTTATAAAAATATTATTTAATATATTATCTTTATTTTTATCTTTTTGTTATATTATTTTTAATATTATGAGATACACTAAAAATTAAATAAAAACCGTAGCTTCATAATATATAGTTAATCTTCAATAACTGTTCCTTATCCGGCTTATTATTAAACAAAATCTTTTTAGGATTTTATACAAAATCTTTTTAGGATTTTGTATATTTAATCTACCCTATATCTTACAATGGCACAAACGCCCTTAAAAGCCTTTAAAATTTGATGTCCTTCCTCTGTATCAGTAGATATTATTTTTAAGGTTGAATTTGATTCATCACATAATCTAGCATAGAATTCAATGATATCTTCTTCGCTGTCAATATATAGTGCCCCCTCACAGCGGGGACAGGTTTTTGTTTTTAATATTTCTTCTAATTTCAATATGTCCTCATTTTTTACGGTTTTTTCTTCAACATATTCACAATTATTACATTTTATAGTAATTCGCGAAGTATTGATGCCTTCTGTGATAATAAGAGTATCAACTGCCCCCATTTCAAGATATTTCATTACCTCTTTTTCACCATATACGGCAAGTCCTCCGTCCTCTTTTACAAGCTCCTTAAAGAACCTCTGAACTACCTCTTTTTCCTTCATTAAATCTAAATCCCTCAATAAAGTTGAAGCTTTATCAAGGAGCTCCCTGACACCACTTTCTTCCGTATAACATAAATCAAAAGTTTCAATTATTTTTTGCTTTAACTGGTGGTGTAAATATCCTTTTTCTGCAAATTCATTTTTTGTATTTCCAGGACCGCCCAACAATAATCCGCTTAATTTTTTCTCCTCCAATAATGGAAGGAATATCTCATTGGAATATTCTCCAATTCTAACCATAAAATGGTGTGCAGCATCATCAATTAATCGCTCCAACCTTCGAGCTGACTGCCCTCCTGCTTTAAACTTACCTGGAACTCCACTTGTTAATCTTTTAACAATGGATATGCTGTTTCCTTTTACTATTCCGATTGTGGCTTCATTTCTATCTACAAGAATTACTCCATAAATATCTTTATCTGCCATAAAGTCTTCCAATGGTTCGGTATAAAATTGAGAATCGCATCTATAAATATATGTTTTCACAGGTTCAGGCGGTTCTAAAACATAGGTCTCCATTTTTTCTGTTCCTGGACCACCTCTTGGAATCATTCCTGCAAATATAATTACTCCTTTTTCAAGTGGTTCTTTTAATAATTTTAATCTTTGCAATATTACTTCAATTGCCGACTGGACATTTTTTTTAGTGGTTTTACTTTTGATGTTAGCTGATTGGGATATTTCTTCCCTTAAATGCTGACTTACATCTGAAATTCTCTTTCCTTTCGGAATATACAAACTAATTAATTCTGTCCCTTTTCCTTTTTTATCTTTTAATTCTTTTAGAGCTTTTTTGAATAAATATGTCTCTGTTGAGGAATTACTCATTTAATCACCTGTAATATATTATTATTCTTAAAATTGAAAATATATGATATATTTGGAGCTCCAAATATTAATAAAAATATAAAAATATATTATTATAAAAATATGTGTTAAAAAATGATTTATATTTTTTATTATTTTATTTAATTATTTATCATCTTAATAATTCAATAATTCTTTCCTCTATATCTTCTTTTGGTTTGCCTGTGATACTTGCAAGTCCTTCTGCGAATATAACGGCATATTTCATTACATATTTTCTTTTCTGCTCTTCCTCTTTTTCTTTCCTAATTTTTGAAATATGTTTTTCCATGCCCCTTGCACAAATCATTAAAGCCTGTCTTATTTCGTTAAATATCTCTTCATTTTCCTCTGCACTACATGCTATTGCCTGTTTTCCTGCGGAAGTATATGGTATATGGGTAGATATTAAATTTACAAATACAGTTAATGGGACATCTTCTTCACTCCTAAGTCCGTATCTTCTCCAATTTACACTTTTTACACCACTGGTTAATCCACAGCCAGAGGTATCAAATAACAATGGGACATGGTTGGAAAATCTCATTATTTCCATCTTTCTTCCGGTATCCCCCATTTTTCCAGCATCTCCACCATATGCCAATCCAACTTCCACAGCAAAAGGAACTCCTCCTTTGTATGTTTTAGGTTTTCTTGTTAGCGTGGTTGCAAACTCAGGATTTAGTGTAGATAATGACTTTTTTATATTTTCGTCCCCAATCGGTCTTAACCCTATTGTAGATGGTGCCATAAAGTCCATATCTTGAATTACTCTTACTATTAACTCGGCATTCTTCCAATCCATTTTAGATGGGTTCATTTTCATTACATTTTTTATTTCATTTTTAAATCTGTCTTTTTCTTCGTTTGAAACCATTGCCATATCTATTAGCGTATTTACAAATTCGGAAGGGCTTTTAGTTATGTCCCTTGATTTCTTTTTAAATTCATCCATTAAAGAAGCATTTAAATAATTCTTTTCCGCAAATTCTATAAAGTTTTCAGGTTTCTTTTTAAAGTGTTTTTTAATCTCTTTAATGGTTTCTTCGTCAAGTTTTCCAATTAAATAGTCCATTATTATATATTTTAAATAATGTATTTTTAAATCAGGCAAACTGTCAGGTAGCGTATTTATTATCTCCTCTATGTCAGATATTTCATTTTTATCAACATATTTGTTATATTTGCCATCTTTACCAACATATTGATTAATATTAACATTTAAATAACAATTTACTACAATATCCCAGAATGTGCTACCCCTATAATTTTCAAGAAGTTTATCTCTTAGCATATAATCTTGGAGCTCCTTCAATCTTTTTGAAGTCATTCTTGATAATTCCCCGGTTAGCATACTAGAAATTTTTGTAAATTCTGTTCTTCTTGAAGTATATAATAATTCATCTGGTGTTAATCCATAGGGGTGTGGTTTCATTTCCTCTGGTCTATCCGGTATAATTTCCACAGTCCTATCAAATGTTATGGTCTCCTCTGGGTCTGTTAATACTATTTTAGCATGGGGCGTGGATAAACTAATCCTTCTTAAATATTCAAAAGGACCTTGTTCTCTTCTACTGTATGTTATTTCTTTAAATTCACCTTCTACTTTAATTCCCCTCCAAACTCCGTCTCTTATTTCATGATTTACTACATCTCCTTCGTTTTTTTCAACACTCATTTTTATATCCAATGTGTGGATTTTACCATCTCCTGTGGAGGTAGTAATTCTTAAAGGTTTTCCTGTGGTTATTTGGGCAAATAATAATACACCAGCTGCTCCAATACCTTGCTGACCTCTTGATTGTACCAGCCTATGCATCTTTGAACCTGCGAGCATTTTTCCAAATACTTTTGGAACAAATTCAGGAGGAATCCCTGGACCATTGTCCTCAACAGAAATATGATAATGGTCAGAACCCAGTTTTTTAATTGTTATGTCTATATCCGGTAAAATTTCAGCTTCTTCACAGGCATCAAGGGAGTTTGTAATAAGCTCGTGAATTATTGTTGTCATACTTCTTAATTTTCCACTGTATCCCAACATATGCCTATTTTTCCTAAAAAATTCAGATATTGAATGTTCTTTAAATTCGTCAAATATTCCATCGCTTTCCGTTGCCATGATTTCACCATTAATTATTAAAATTAAAAAATGTTAAAAAAATATTACGATAGCCAATCTTCGAACTTTTTCGCTCAATATTAAATCCAATTATTTAATTATTTAGTGCCCATTGGGACGGTTTTTGAAGATTGACTATAATACACATAATAACTAAATAAAAATATTTTTTAAAATATATAAAGCATATATATTTACAATATATTTAAAGTATGTTGTTGAAAAAAGTAGACAAAAATAATCATAAAAAAGAGGAATTTAAAAAAATATTTATTTAATATAATATTTTTCCAATGGTGGCACAACCTGTTTTTTTCTTGACATAACTCCCTCTAAAAAGGTGCTATTATTTTCTACCGTTGTGTTAAATGCTTTTTCAAATGCTTTATTATCTCCAACTACTAAAACTTCGCTTCCCTCTTTCATTATGTCGGTTATAAGGAATAATATTAAATCATAATTTTCTTTGAATTTTTCTTCAAGTGCTTTGTAAATGTGCTGTTTTTTTGCTTCAACTTCTGAAACATCTATTACTTCAACCTGCCCAATACCTATTTTTTTACCATTGAAATCAAAATTTTTATAATCTAATGATATTATTTCCTCAGGACTCATTTTGCCCACTGATGATTTAGCTTTAAGGAGCTCCATGCCATATTTATTTATGTCATCAATATTTGCTATTTTTGCAAGTTTTTCAGCCAATTGTTTATCTGTTTCTGTGGTTGTAGGGGATTTAAATAAAACAGTATCTGATATAATTGCCGAAAGAAGAAGACCTGCTAAATCAGGCTTTAATTCTTTGTTTTTTCCTCCAATATATGGCATCATATTATTGAAGTATAATTCAGATATAACCGTAGCCGTGGAACCTAATGGCTTTGAAATAAATAATATTGGTTCGCTGGTTGTCATTCCCACCTTGTGGTGGTCAATTATACCAATTAATTTTCCTTCGTCCAAATCTTCTAAACTTTGGGATTTTTCAGCATGATCTACCAAAATAAGTTCTTTTCCTTTTGCTGACTTTATTAATTCGGGTTCCATAATTCCAAATCTTTTTAATATAAATTCAGTTTCGGGGTTGAGTTTTCCCAATCTTGCAGGAGCTCCGTCCATAAAATAAGATAAAACTATTGCCGAACAAATACTGTCTGTGTCTGGATTTGTATGTCCTGTAATATACAACATATTTTCACCATTGATATTTTTTCTATATATTTTATATATCTCATATATTTTATATAAAATTATAATAAATATTAATTAAATAGATAAACATACAACATATACACTATATATTATAAATATTTTGGTGATATAATGGAACAATCAATACAATTCAGAGCAAAAAAAGGAAAATGGACAGTAATTAAAAAAATAAATATTGACGAAAATACAACAGATACAGAAGTTGCAAGATTATTAAATTCCATTGACGAAACAGTTAATAAAAAGGTATATGAGTTTTTACCATTTGATTTGGATAAAATTGAAGAAATTGCTAACGAAATATACGAAAAGAAAAAAGGAAAAGTTAAAGAAGAAGATATAACCAATGCACTTTTAAAATTAAAATCCCCTGCAACAACAAGAAAATTAAATGCCATAACAAAATCAAAAGAGGGAAAGGCAATTGTAAAAATAATATTAAATAATATTGTTTTAGAAAGATTGGGTATAAAAACAAGATTAGAAACTAAATTGATAGATAAATATATGGAGAAAAATGAATAAGTAATAATCTAATTTATAAAATAGGGAGCTCCAAGGAGCTCCCATAAAATAAATAATAATTTTTAATTATTCTAATTCTTTGTATCCTAATGATTTTTTAAGAACATCTACATGTGGCTTTCCATAAGTTACCAATTTTCCTGTTCTCATATCATTTATTACAACAACAGCAGGAGCAAACATTCCTTTATCTATTTTATAGAAGTCGTAGTTTGCTGCTTTAAATGTTTCTAAAAATGGCTTACCGTAATCTTGTGATGAGCATGAAGGAAGTGCTTTACAAAGTGCTTCTACATCATCATTTTCATCACTTTCTATGTAGTAGTATGTTCTACCTCCATATAATACCATATCATTTGTAGCTCCCATCATAGCCAAATCGTCTCCAATAATTGGAGCAACAGGTGCGATTCCAGCTGCAAATTTAACTTTATTAACATCGAAGTGGAGAGCTTCAAGCATTTTATAGGTTCCGTTTTCTACAACTCTACCACTTATTTGTATTGACCCTACAAGTGATGAGGTTGGAGCTACTAAAAGATATACTTTACTTACATCTACACCACATTTTTCAGCAACAAATTCTGCAACTTCTTCATTTGGTAATTGTGATGCTTCCAAACATAAAATAGCAACATCTGCGTTGTCTTCGTAGTTTATTTCTTCGTAGGTTGCTTTTGGTATCTTTGCCAATGCTCTCGCAGGTCCTGAACCCATAGCAAAGAATTTTCCAATGTTAATTGTCCAACCTGCTTTTTGGGATCCCAATGTTGCTATTGCAGGATGTGAGGTTTTAACTTTTACACAAGGTAATACCATCTCATCGGATACGGTTCCAGCTATACTAACTCCAACATGAGCTAATCCTCCTAAACATATTTTTGTAAAGGCTTTTCCTGCCTCTATACTTCCCATAACATTTACTCCACAATCTAAAACTGTTGCCCCATTTTCTAATTTTATTACTTCAATGTTCATTTCTTCCGCTTTTTCAATCATATTTTCTACAATTGGCAAAGATTTTAAATTTACACTTAACATTTTTTCACCAGTTTTATGTTATTGGATATATAATATATAGAGTATGTATTTATAGTAAATCTTCGGTCTTTTTCAATAAACTGTCTCAAAATCGCAAAGCGATTTTTACGATTATATATTATATATTATATATGTATAAATATTTTCCATTAGAAATTTTATTATATTATATAACATATAATATATTTTATATATTCTATTTCTATATTGTATTTATGCATTTTTTACATATTGTATATAATATTTTTATATGTTTTGATTTGATTTTCATGGTGAGAATTTATATGTTAAAAATTATTTATGATGGGATACTAATAAGAGAGGGAAATACAATAACAGAAGCCTCTTCCTCAATAGTATTTATACGGACTAAAAAGAATAACATTATTATAGATACAGCTACAAAGGATAAAAAAGATTTAATTATAAATGAATTAAATAAATTAGGACTGACTCCCGATGACATCACAATAGTAATAAATACCCATGACCATTGGGACCATGTAGAAAATAACGATTTATTTAAAAATGCAAAATTAATAACCTACAAAAATTATAAAGAACTAAATAATGAAGATGAGGAAATTGAAATAGTAGAGACCCCAGGGCATACTTATGATAGTATTTCTGTAATATATGATGATTATATTGTGGCAGGAGATGCAACACCTTTAAAAAATAATATATTGCAGGATATTGAACCAAAATTAAATGTCGATAGTGAGCTTGCAAAGAAAACATTAAAATGGATAAAAAGTTTAAAAAAGAAAATAATTACTGGACACGAAGGGGAAGTAGATTATTATTAATTGGTTATTATTAATTGATAATTAATATACTATTGTCTATCCTAAGTAGTATTTATTAAATAGTGTGTATATTCTCAACTACTATTAAATAAAAACTTTGTATTATGTGGAACTAAATCATATAACATTATGAAATAATAGAATAATAATAATAATAATAAAATAATAAAATAATAAAATATAAAACATATATTAAGAGATACAATAGAGATATAATCTATAAATTATAATTTCGGTGATTAAATGGATGAAACAGTATCAATGAAATGCGGTTTAGAAATACATGTGCAAGTAGATACAAATTCTAAATTATTTTGCACATGCCCTACAAATTACAACGAAGTAGAACCAAACACAAATATATGTCCTGTTTGTATGGCTCACCCCGGGGCAAGACCCATGCCACCAAACAAAAAAGCAGTAGATATGGCAATAATGGTTGCCAAGATGCTTGGTTGTGAGATTGTATTGGATAAAGATATTTACTTCCAAAGAAAACACTATAATTACCCAGATTTGCCAAGCGGATACCAAAGAACTTCTGTTCCAGTTGGGGAGCATGGTAAATTTTTAGGTGTTGGAATTACAGAGGTTCATTTGGAGGAAGACCCAGGACAATATAAACCAGATTTAGGAGTTGTAGATTATAATAGAAGTGGAACTCCACTAATAGAAATCGTATCCGACCCAGATATAAAAAGCCCAGAGGAAGCAAAAGAGTTTTTAAGACAGCTTTTGAGATTATTTAATTATATTGGAAATTTAAGGGGAGAGGGCTCTATGAGGGCTGATGTAAATATATCTGTTAATTATAATGGAGTTCAAGGCAATAGGGTAGAGGTAAAAAATGTTAATTCCATCAAAGGAGTTTATAAAGTTTTAAAATATGAATTTATTAGGCAAAAAAACATATTAAGAAGAGGCGGAGAGATAAAAAGAGAGACTCGAGCATTTATGGAAGCTCAACTTATCACAAAAGCTATGAGAAGTAAAGAAACCGCAGACGATTACAGGCATATTCCAGACCCCGACCTTCAACCCATTGTAATAAATAAGGAATGGGTAAAAACAGTTGAGGAAAAGATGCCAGAAACCCCAATGGACAAAGAAAAAAGATTTGTAGAGCAATATGGCATAAAATTAGAAGATGCTAAGGTTATGGTTGCCGACCTTGCCCTTGCCGATGTTTTTGAAACTGTTGTAAGTGAATTGGGTAAGGAAAAAGAAAATATATCTCTTGCCGTGATTTGGATAAGAAATGAATTAAGAAGGGTATTAGCATATAATAATATAGATTTCCTTGAAAGCAGATTAAAACCAGAACATATAACAGAATTAATACAGTTAATCACCGGAAAAACCATAAGCCAAAAAATTGGTAAGAAAGTTATAGAGATTATGGTAGAAAATAAGGGAGAAAAAACACCAAAACAAATAATTAAGGAGTTAGGTTTAACAGTTATCGATTCTGAGGCCGTTCTTGAAACAGCATGTAAAGAAGCCATTGAAAATAATCCAAAAGCTGTCGATGATTATTTAACTGGAAATGAGGGGGCTCTTAACTTTGTAGTTGGTCAAGTTATGAGAGCAACCAGAGGAAGGGCACAACCAAATAAAGTTGTTGAAATATTGAAAAAATTAATAAATAAATAATTATTTTCTTTTTTACTTTTTTATGATTATTAACAAGGAGCTCCAATATAATCACACTCCAATATAATCACAATATAACTATTGAAATATTCGGGAGCTCCCCACCAAACCCCAATCCACACCACACATAGCGTATGTTATGAACATATTTGATTAGCTTAACAAATTCCTTCGGAATTTTACTTTTGAACACACTATAATTAATCTTTAATATTCCAATCTATATCTAATAATTTACTATATTCACTCATTGCTCTTTTTACATATTCGTCAATATATTTATCCCTATCTTCTTTAAACAATTTACTCCATTTTTCGTCTCCAAATTCTTCCGCACCAAGTGCTATTATGTCTTTAACTCTATTACTTTCTATTTTATGAGGATTTGGACATATTTTTTTATTGTATTCATATATATCTTTAATTAAATTTCGAGTATTTTCCTCTAAATCAAAATCAATACCCATAATTTCATTTACTAAATCTTTAATTACTGGATTTATCCATACTCTATGGAATCTACAAATACCTAAATTTTCAAGGGTTGCCTCCTCCAAAGTTCTTGCAACACTTAATTGAGATAATTTTTCAGGTTCAAAAAATACTCCATATTTATAATGGGTTAAATATTTTCCTTGAATAAGATAGGGCATAAAATTACCAATAGCCCAATACAGCGTTGGAGCCATTTCCCCACTTTTTCCAAATGGGACATAAACGGCATAATCTTCGAATTTTTCCCCTTCTTTTAACCTATCTTTAAATTTATCGTTAAATATTTGAGATGCCTTTCTTTTACCCAATGCAAGTATTTTTCCTATTTCATTTTTTTCAAATGCTATTATATTTACTAATTCCACAGCCTGGGAACTGTTGTAGTTTGAATTATTTAGCATATCTTCCTCAGTTTTAAAATCCGAAGGGCTAAATTTGGGCTTGTTTATTCCAACTTCCTCTGGTTTTAATAGCCCAATATCCAATAACTCAAATACCCATGAGAGGAGCTCCCCCATTTCAATGGCATCATACCCCATAGCATCTATACGATGCACAACTTTATCTGTGGCATGTATATCAAATACCCCTATTTGGGGACCATTTGCACTATATGGTTCATAATCCACTTTTAAACCATCTAACCTATATTTTTTACATAATACAGGACATGGCTCCCCGCAATTTGTCCATTTTTTAGGATTTGTTGATTCTTCGTTGAATTTTCCGACAAAATATGTTAATAATCTTTTATGTAATTCGGTTCTTTCTTCTTTGCCCATATAAATCATTTTCCAATTAAACATTGGTGCTTTATCCTTTAATGATACATAATTACAGCCAAAAGTCCCCCCTGTGTTTATTTCTTTATCAAATCGATATTTTTTAGTGCCTTCGATTATTACCTTTGTGAGTGGCTTTTCATAATATTCTTCCACTATTGCCTTTAATTTACTTTTTAGCTCTTTTTCTTCTTTATTTGATGAATTATTTTTATCCCCACAATATACAACCCCTAATATGTTATGTGCTCGATATAATGCAGAACCTATACCGCCTCTTGCTGCCCAGTCCTCAGAACCTTCAACAAATTTTCCGTTTCTCACTGTTTGAGATAATACTGCACCCATATTTGAGTTAATTGAGGACGGACCTACAATTAATGCCCTATAATTTTTATCTTTGAATTTGTCCAATATGTAGTTATTTAAATCGTAAATATTTGTATAGTTTTTTACATAATCCTCCATATCAATATAATCTATTTCTATGGCATTATTTTCCCCATTTATTACCAATAAACTTGGTTTTTCACATTTTCCAATTATGCCCACATTTTTTAATCCTGTATCTTTAAATTGATATCCTGCTCCGCCCATTGCTGAAAAATGAAATGATTCCCACAATGGAGATTTAAATGAAAATATTAGTCTATTGCCCCCAATTATTGGAAGAACCCCTCTGCCGAAACAAAAAACATTGTTTTCGTCGTATGGATGTAGTTCATATGTTTTGTATTTTTTGTGGAGCTCCATGCCCCAATTTAATGGAAAATATGTCCCATCTATATTTTCATAATTTTTTTCTGAAACATTTATTATAATATTCAAATATACCACCCATTCATTACTATATCTATTTATTATGTATATATATTATTAACAATATAAATATGCCCATATAGTATGTTCAAAAAGTTTGTTCCTTAATATCCTACAATGTTCCTGAACATACTATAAATTTGATGGGTGCAATTTATGAATAATAACGAATTTCGACTATTGTTTAAGCTTTTTGTTTCATTGGTATCATTATCTCTTATTTATACAGTATTTCCGTATTTAGATGTTTTAGCCTTATCCTGTGCATTGGCATATATGTCAAAACCAGTGTATGATAAATTAAAACCAAAATTTGGGAGCTCCATATCTTCAATGATGTGTTTATTGTTTGTCATAGTGCCAATGGTGATTATTGGATTTATTATATTATATCAAATATTGGAGTTCTTACAGTTTTTAAATCTAAATCAATTAGATATACAAAATTTAAATTTAATATCTTTGATAAATTATAAATTAAATTATTTATCCAATATTTTGGGATATAATATACCCATAAAATTGGAAGAAGAAAAATTATCTCAATATATTTCATTAATATTGTCCTATTTGGAACCCCACATATCCACAGCAGTATCTGGATTACTATTATTGCCTGAAATAGCTATAAAGCTCATAATGGGAGTGTTTATAACATTTTACTTTTTAAAAGATGGATACCATATAAAAAATATTGTATTGGACAATATTCCAACAGAATACCAGTTGAAAACTCAATTGTATTTAAAATATCTAAATGAATCCTATCAAAATTTATTTACTGGAACTGCATTAACCTCCGTCGCCATAGTTATTATATCATTTATTGGATATTTTATATTTGGAGTTCAAAATGCTTTATTATTATCCGTGCTTACTGGGATTTTTGCACTGTTGCCCATTGTTGGAGGATGGGGAGTATATATTCCACTTTCATTATATTATTTAATAATAGGAGATTTCGTTACAGCAATTGGAATATTTATATTTGGGTGGGTATTTTTATCCCTTGCTCCTGATTTTGTGATAAGACCCCATATAGTAAAAAAAGAAAGCGATGTTCATCCTGTGGTGGTGTTATTGGCATTTTTGGTTGCCCCTTTGACATTGGGAATTGCAGGATTTGCCATAGGGCCAATATTATTTGGAGCATTTGATGCATTATTTAAAGTAAAATCTAAAATAAAATATGTTGAAAATGAAAAAATAAAGGAGAATAATGCGAGTAATGAGAATGATATAAGCAATATAAGCGATGAGAATAATAGTAAATATGATAATAATAACAAAATAGAAGATAACAGCCAAAATGGAAATAATAAAGATAGTAAAAATTAAAAAGAATAATACAATAATATTAGTGTGGTTCATATTACATATTCTTTAAATATCAACATATAATTTTATGACAAATATATCTATCCATATAATAAATAAAACTTTAAAATTTAATATATTATGAATAATTTGACCCACCCTATTATTATAATTCTATTTAATTTTTAATCCCTTAGAAAAATATATATACTAAAAATATATATATATATATATATATATGTGGGTAAATACCTATCTAATATTAATATTTAAATATCGCATAAATAACCTACACTACACATATATACTTTTTAAAATTTAGGAGGTGAATTCAACGATGTTGAGAAAATCTTTTACTATTTTATTGGCAATTCTTCTTTTAGCATCTCCAGTTAGTGCATTTTTTTCTTTCGATTTTTCAATATCTCAAAGTAGTGCAATTACAGGAGCTACAATTGCGACAGAGGCAATTGCAGATACGATGGTTAGTAATTACATAGATGAAAACCACCCAGAATATTCAGGTGCATATACTGCTGTTTCTTTGATATTTGACCCTATGGGAAAGATAGTTGGTAAATTATCTTCAAATGGAGTAAAATATGCTAATAAATTATATGAATATTCCAAGAAGGCAGATAATGGAAAAAATATTGTAAATTCTGATGATTTAAATAAAATATTTGACAAAGACATAATTGAAGAGTTCGCAAAGAAAGAAAGCAAAGGATATAGTCCAAAGACAGTTGCAGGTAATGCTGTTAATCTCTTAGACGAAGGAGTTGAACCAGAGAATATTAACAAACTGTTTAAAGATGCAGTTAAAAATGATAAAAAACTCGGTTGGATAGATAACAGAATATCTAAACTCAAAGATAAAGGAGTAGAAATAAAAACAACAAACAACATCATCAAAAACAGTGATAAACCAAATAATGCTCTTAAAAAAGCAGTAGATGAAACTAATAAATTATCTAAGATGGGAATATCCAAAAGTTCCATCTCTAAAATAACTAAAAATGCTAACAATATAGATGATTTAACAAAGCAAAGAAAAGTTATTGGAGATTTAAAAAGAAGAAAGATTAGTAAAGAAGCCATAAATAAACTAATAGAAAATGGTTATGATTTAGAAAAATCAAGAGATGTGATTAAAGAGTTAAGAAATAAAGGAATAAAAACTAAGACAATAAATAAACTAATAGAAAATGGTTATGATGTAACAAAATTCAATAAAGAATTTAAAGCTATAACTAACTCAGACCCTAAACTAATGAAAAAATTGGCAAAATACATCAATAGCTGGGATATTAAAAGAATTAATCCATTAGATGTTTCAGGAGGAAGCCAGAAATTGGTTAAAGTGTTTAATGCCAGAGGAATCAGGACAATTGTTAAAGATAAAGATACGGGAGAAATTAGGGGGGAAGTAAATAATTTTGCTGTGCTTAAAGTAGGAAATGATAAATTTGGCTTAAAACATATTATTAATAGACATGAGGCAGATTTTAAAAAAATATTTAATATTAAAGAAGATGATGAGATAATCAAAAAAATAAAAGAAACTCTTGAAAGTCCAAGTGATAAACCGAAATATGGGCTTAACCCAAAAATTGGAAAGTATGGAAAATATGAATACCATATATATAAAAAGTTTGGTGATAATCAATATCTACTTATAGCTCTCGATGATTCTGGAAGTATAACTACTGCAATCCCTACAACTAAATATTCTAAAGTAGAAACTTTTATGGATGGTTTGGAATAAATTAAAAAATAATGAAATTTTTTACATTTAATTTTTTGGTGAAATTGTGGCAATAAACAAATGTTTGATTTTGGAAGTATATCCCTATGAATACGAATTGGGAGCAATACATAGTGGAGATATAGTATTTAAAGTTAAGGATATAGACTTAGAACTTGTGGGATTTAGCATAGATATAGATTTAATAAAATATGCTATGCAAAACATTGGAAAATACATTGAAATGGACATATCAATAGATATCTCTAAAGGCATGAAGAAAATCGATGAAAAGAAAAAAACTATCGAACTATTAAAAAAAGAACCAAGACAGTCTAAATTTATGCCCTCTGATTGTGAATATGGAATTATTGGGAAAATTGTCTCAATGATATATTTAGACTTATCTAACGGAAATAAGGAATATTATAGTAGGATTGACTGTGGATGTTTAGTGGATTATCCGCTTTCTAAATCAGAAATAATGAAATTTGAAACTGGAGAATACAAAATAGGTGATTATGTAATGGTTGAATTAACAAAATTTGATGTTAATTTACCAAATATGTATGACTATAAAATTGTTGTCTATAAATAATACTTCATAGCAGGTCAAAATATATAACCTATACTAAATATAATATCAGTGTGGGTCATATTACATATTCTTTAAATATCAACATATAATTTTATGACAAATATATCTATCCATATATAAATGAAATTTTAAAATTTATAGTGTCCGACATAATAAACTTAACTAATATATGTTTATAACTCATCGTTATCCCTATTTATTGTGTAGAAAGCATAAGTATCCATCCAAGTTTTATAGAATATAATTTAATAGTTAATAAAGTTCCGTATTCAACTATAATTTAGTATGGATATTTGACCTACCCTAGAATAATACAATAATAGTAAATACAATAATAATTATGATTAATAATTAAAATAATTAGAAAATAGAAATAAATAAAAAAATAAGCATATAATTAAATATTATTCGGTATCTCCGCAATTTAAAATTTCATTATTTACTATAAATTTTTTTCCTTTTTTAACTGTATATTTTAACCTATTTTTTAAAGCATTATTTACTAAAAGAGTAGATAACGAAGGATTAGTATCTATACCAATAATTGAAGTTGTAATTCTTGGATTTATTTCTAAAATATATATGTTTTCATTATTTATGATTACATCTACACCAACATATCCGTTAAATCCACCGATTGTTTGAATTGCTTTTTTGCACTGGTTTATTATTTCTTCTTTTAGTGGGTGGTCAATATTTGTCTCCCCTCCACAATAGCATTCTTTAATATATTGTTTATTTAAACATAATGGATATATGGAATGTTCTCCAACGATAAAACTAACAGAATAACTTTCCCCTTCAATAAATTCTTGGATTATGCTATTATTATTTATTACCTGTCGTTCCCCTCCACAACCATCTATTTCCTTAACTATATATTTATCGGGTTGTAATGTTTTTGGTGTTTTTACTGAATCCTTTATTTTTAAGTAAGTTAAATATTTATCTCCTGCTATTTCAACAGCTTTTGATGGAGCTCCTAAATTTATAGTATTTGAACTTTCCAATAATTTTGTTAAATCATATAAAATATTATCACATTCTGGGGCAATAATTAAACCATATTTTAAATTTGTGGTTGGTGAGTTGAGGAGCTCCTTAATTTTTAACTTATAATTTTGTCCTTCCTCTAATGCAATAATATTTAAATTTTTTTCCTGTTTGTAATTTTCCATTATTGTATCATAATATTTTATATCTACAATAGACAATACAGAATAGCCCTGTTTTAAAAAATCCTTTAAAAGTCTATCGAACATTAAACGCCCTTCTTCCAATATATTTTTATCTACAATTTCACCGCTACCTAGGGCATATTCAAAAAAATATATATCCATAATTTCACCATTATTAAAATAGTTATAGTTCGTTCGGGAAAAATATAATAAAGAAATAAATATAGTCAATCTTCGAACTGTTTCACCCTATATTTTGTAAATAGGACTGTGTTATATTACTTCGTCTTATCGCACTTAATTATTTGGGACAATAAAGGGACAGTTTTTGAAGATTAACTATAATTACAAAAAATAAAATATTAATAATAAAATATATTTATTAATGATATCTTTTAATTTCATCAATAATATATCTGCAAGCCAAAAATGCTTCATCTCTGTGCTTTGTAAATACGGTAATGGAAGACACTAAGTCTCCAACTTTTAAAATTCCTTTGTTATGGTAAACTATGGCATCCAGTAACCCAAATTTTTCGATTGCTTTTTGTCTTATTTCCTCAATTATATCATAGTCAATTTTACTTAAATCCATACTCTCCGCAGGAGTTTTTTTTCCTTCTTTAAAATGGTAGTCCCTAACAAATCCACTTAATGAAACAAAACATCCCATTTTTCCATTGTATTCTTTTTTTAATTTTTCCAATTCTTTTTCAAACTCTTCATGGTTTTGATATATCATATTATCCCTCATTTTATTCTTATATATGTATATGTTTATTGTGGTGTAGACTGTATTAAATACCTGTTTTTTTAAGTATATATACTTTATTGATATATTTCGCTTTTACCATATATATTTATTATAATATATCAATTATTGCATTTTTCATAATATTTATATCGGGTTTTACACCAGTCCATATTTCAAAAGATTTTGCACCTTGATAAATTAACATACCAAGCCCATTTATTGTGGCGCAACCTTTTTCCTTTGCCTCTTTTAAAAATAGCGTTTCTTTTGGATTGTATATTAAATCCATTACAACTGCATCTTTTTTGATATTTTGCATGCTTATTGGTGGTTTATTATCGACATTAGGATACATTCCCAAAGAAGTTGTATTTATTATAATATCAAAATTTGCCATGTTGTAATTGTGATTTAATCCCCCATAATATACGGCATTATTTAATTTATTGGACAAATCATTTGCTATTATTTCTGCTTTTTCAACTGTCCTATTTATTATGGTCAAATTATTGTTTTTGGCTAATTCGCAACACACTGCACGAGAAGAACCTCCTGCTCCAATTACTAAAATATTATAATCTTTTACTTCCCCTATTATTTCTTCAATTGATAGCCGGGCCCCTATTCCGTCCGTATTATATCCTATTGCTTTATTATTTTCTATTTTTACAGTATTTACAGCACCAATTAATTTTGCATCGTTGTCAATTTTATCAAGATATTTCATTATTTCTATTTTATGGGGTATTGTGATGTTAAACCCTTTCCAGCCTATGGCTTTTGCACCATTAACCACATCTTTTAAATTTTCTGATTCTACATCAAAAGCCAAATATACATAATTTAAATCTTTATCTTTTATGGCTTCATTATGCATTGTTGGAGATAACGAATGTTCCACGGGATGTCCAATAAGTCCTAATAGTTTTGTTTTTGAGTTTATCATTATTATGCCTTCCTTTCTTTTTATCTATATTATTAGGTTATATTTTTATTATATATATTATATAATACGCCATATTAGGATAAATCAATTTTACCACATATATAATATATTGTTTCCCAAACACATTCTAATATTAGAACAATATACGATATATGATATACGATATACACACATAAAGAATAAAATCATTATTGTTATATAATTTATTTTTATATTTTATTATATTTTTATTCTTTATATTTATTTATGTGATTAAATGGAAGCAATAAAACAAATAAAAATTGGAATTACTGTTATAGGAGTTATTATATTGTTGGCATCATTAGGTTTAATGAGGTATGAAAATTGGGATTTTTTCACTGCTCTATATGTAACAATAATCACAATTACCACGGTTGGATATGGTGATTATGTCCCCCAAACAATTAAAGGAAAACTTATCACGGTTGGATATATAATATTTGGAGCAGGTGCCATGGCATATACTTTTGGGTCTATTGCAGGGTTTTTTATTGAGGGACGATTTAAAGAAATAATATACTTAAAAAAAATGAAGTCAAGGTTAAAAAAAATGGAAGATCATTATATTATTTGTGGATTTGGTAAAATTGGTAAGGTAGTAGCTAAAAAATTTGAAGATGCAAATGTGCCTTATGTAGTAATTGATTCCGACCAATCAATAATGGAGAGTCCATTAGAGCAATATCCTCATTTATCATATGTAATTGGAGATGCTTCCTCGGATGAGATATTAATAAAAGCAGGTGCGCATAAGGCTAAGGGATTAATAACCGCAGTAAATTCCGATGCAGATAATGCCTTTATCACCATATCTGCAAAAGAGATAAATCCAAACATATATATTGTTGCAAAAGCTGATAAAGATAGCTCTGTTGATAAATTAATAAAAGCAGGTGCGGATAGGGCAGTATCTCCATATGACATAGGAGGATTGAGAATCGCAGAACTGTCCCTAAAACCTGAAATTCTTGATTTTGTATCTACTCTTATGGATGCATCACAAGATATGGAAATTGGAAGATATGAAGTATCTCCAAATTCAAAGGTTGTTGGACATTCTCTTTATGAGTGCAAAATAAGACAAACAACTGGAACTACAATTCTTGCCATTAAAAAAATTAAAGAAGATGGCAGTGATGATATTATTATTAATCCAGAGTCCGATGTGATTTTAAAAGAGCATGACATATTATATGTATTTGGAACAAAAGAACAATTAAGAAAACTTAAAGAAATATTATTATAAAATGAAGATAGTATTTAATAATATATATTATTTAAAATAAAAATATAGAGGAGATATAATGAATAATATAGAATCTACTGAATATATTGAATTAAAAGGACGAATTATATCCAAAGGATACATAGAAGCAGAAGCCATAGTTTCAGAGGAATCCATTTCATTTTTAGGGGGCGTTAATGAGGAGGGAGTCATAACTGACAAAGACAGTAAATTAAATGGGCAAACTGTTAAAAATAAAATTTTTGTGTTCCCAACCGGCAAAGGTAGCACAGTAGGCTCTTATGTAATATATGGACTTGCAAAAAACAACATCTTAAAAGGCATAATAAATGCAGATTGTGAGCCAATAGTGGCAACAGGTGCAATATTGGGAAAAATACCTATGGTCGATAAAATAGACATAAGCGAAATAAAAACCGGAGATAAAATAATAATTGATGGGAATAATGGGACAATTAAAATATTTAAAAAATAAAATTTTTTTAAAAAAATATGGAGGGCGTGTAGATATGGCAGACAATAATGATAATAATGGCATAAATAATATAATATTAAATATAGAAAACTTAAATGTCATACTTGGAAATGAAAAAATAGTTGAAGATTTAAGTTTTAAAGTAAAAAAAAAGAATTTTTAACAATAATTGGGCCAAATGGTTCTGGTAAAACCACATTGTTAAAAGCATTGCTTGGAATTCTGCCCCATACTGGGAAAATAGAATGGAAAGACGATGTTAAAATAAGCTATCTTCCGCAACGACTATCTAAAGAAGATTTTGCCTGTGTGCCAATTTCAATTAAAGATTTTTTTAAATTTAAAAATGTTTCAGATAATGTCATTATATCTATGTTGGAATGTGTAGGGTTAGAAAATTGTGAAAAACTTTTAAATGTAAATCCAGGGGAGCTCTCAGGAGGACAATTTCAGAGAATGCTTATTGCGTGGAGTTTAATAGATAATCCCGATGTTTTGCTTTTTGATGAACCAACAACAGGCATAGACATAGGTGGCGAAAAAACCATATATTCTTTGCTATATAAATTTTGGAAAGAAAGAGATTTAACGATATTATTAATTACTCATGATTTAAATATCGTATTTACCTATTCCACAAATTGTTTATGTATTAATAGAAATAAAAAATGTTATGGAGCTCCGAAAGAAATACTGACACCAGAACAATTACAAAAAATATATGGGGCCAATATCAAATTTTATAAGCACACCCATTAATAGAATATAAAAAATTTAAAAAGCGATAATATGCAACAATTTATATTAAGTTTAATCACCGTAATATTTATAGGTGGAATTGCAGGATATTTGGGTTCATTAATGCTAACAAAAAGAATGGCATTAGTTGCAGGACCAATTGGACATTTGGCACTTCCCGGTGTTGCATTGGCTTTAATATATGGGTTTGGTATTTTTTACGGAGCTTTGCTTTCAATAGGGGCAGGTGCATTTATTATATGGATATTTAGTTTAAAATCAAAAATACCTATGGAGGCATTAACGGCAATAGTTTTTGCGTCGGGTGTTGCATTAGGATTTTTATTTTTACCATTGGACCATGCAGAAGAGGCTTTAATTGGAAATATATCAAAAATAACATTATTTGATACAGCATTGGCAGTTTTTTTATCCGTCATTGTATTTTTTATAATTAAAAAAATATACAATAAAATAATATTATCAGAAATATCAAGCGATTTAGCTTTAAGCGAAGGAATAAATGTAAAAAAATACAATTTAATCTATTTAATAGCTATTGCAGTTGTGGCAGCCATGGAGGTTAAAATCGTAGGAATATTATTAACTGCGGCACTTGTTGCAATTCCCGCAGCAACTTCAAAAAATATAAGTAATAATTTAAGTCAGTACTCCATTATAGCCCTTATATTTGGAGCAGTTTCTTCAATGGTGGGGCTATTATTGCATAAAATTATAGGTCTTCCAGCTGGTCCGCTTATTATTTTAACTTCTTTTGTGTTATTTTTAATATCCCTAATGGGAGTTAAAAAATAATATTTATTTTTATATACTTATACACTCAAATATATTTTAAAAATATTTCGATATATTAATTAATCGAAAGTTATAAATATAATGATATTAATAATAAAATTTGCAAATTGTTGTGGTGATAAAATGATTATATGGAATTTAAAATGTCCAAATTGTGGAATGCGGATAAGATATGAAGTAGATGTATGTCCATGTATGGCTTCTGAGGTGGAGCTCCCAAATTGTAATAACTGTAATGAAAAAATGACATATGATATTGCATCATTAAAAGGAAGGAGGAAAAAATAATGGATATAGTCGGAACACTAATTTATGCATTTAATGTTGCTGTTGCTACTCTTGTAGATTATTTAAATTTTAATAGAACCGTAGCTTTAATAATCTCCTTCTTTATTGCAGGGGGCATATCTTCAATGATAAATAAAAATTTCATAATAAAATATTTTGGTTCAGAAACTCCAAAACATATTTCTTATTTGGTCGCATCGGTTAGTGGTTGCCTTCTTGCCGTATGTTCTTGCACAATATTGCCATTATTTGCTGGAATATATAGAAGAGGTGCGGGAATTGGTCCAGCTACGACCTTTTTATTCTCTGGCCCCGCCATAAATGTTCTTGCCTTGTTCTATTCCGCGGCACTTCTTGGTTGGGGAATTGGAGCAATTAGGGGCTCGTTTGCTATAATATTGTCCATAATATTGGGTTTAACGATGGCATTATTATTTAGTTCAGAGGATAAAAAAAGAAAATTCAAAATTTCAGCCGAGGAAATATCAATAAGACCAGCATATCAAACAATAATATTCTTTGGAATTCAGATATTAATGTTATTGGCAATTACGGCATCCCATACACTTATACCTTCCCTAAGTGTTGCGTTGTTTAATATTCCCATATTTGGTGCTGTCCTTGTAAAACATATAATTACAGGGGGGCTATTGATATTATTAATAGGAATTGTGAAATCGTGGTTTAATAAGGAAGAAATAAATAGCTGGTTAAGAGAAACGGTTATATTGGGTAAATTGGTAATTCCGTTATTATTATTTGGTGTAGCTCTTGCAGGGGTATTAAGTGCCTTTTTGCCATCAGAACTGGTAAGTCGATTCGTAGGTGGAAATTCACTATCTGCTAATTTCATTGCATCATTTATCGGAGCTCCGATGTATTTTGCAACATTGACAGAAGTGCCAATTGTAAAATCTTTAATGAGTCTGGGTATGGGGGCAGGTCCTGCTATGGCTTTACTTCTCGCAGGTCCAAGTTTGAGTATTCCTACGATTTTAACCATATCCAGAGTTATCGGCACTAAAAAAGCCCTCACTTATTTAGGAAATGTAATAGTGTTATCAACTATCGCAGGACTTATAACTGGAATGATTTTAGGATAAAATAAAATATAAATTAAAAAAATAAGAAATATATCAATAAAAACAAAATTAAAAAAATAAAAGAGTGATAAAATGAAAATAAGAATATTTGGAACAGGATGTAAAAAATGCACAGAAACATACGAAAATGTTAAAAAAGCTGTTGAGGAGCTTGGAATTGATGCCGAAGTAGTAAAAATAACAGATATAAATGAAATATCTGAGTGGATTTTCGTAGCTCCCGGTGTGGCATTTGATGATTTGGTAGTATTTGAAGGAAAATTGCCAACTGTTGAGGAGGTTAAAAAAGAATTGGAAGATTATATCAAATAAAAATAGTGACAAAAAAGAATAATTTTATTTTAGGGAGCTCCGCGGAGCTCCCTTTTATTTTTTTTCAATTTATATTTATATTATTATATGCAATATTATTTTAGCCCATAAATATAATAATTCAATAAACTAAATATTGTGATATAATGAACCTTAAAGAGTGGAAACCAATTTACAATGAAATAATGGACGATTTTGGATTTAGCAAAGAAAATGACTTAAAAAGTGCATATCTATTGAAAGACATAATAAAAAATACAGGGAATAATATTGAATTATATAATTTAGAAAATATTATAAAAAATAAAATTGTTTATATTTTCGGTGCTGGACCATCATTAAAAAAACATATCAAATCATATAAAAATATAATAAATAGCGAAAAAGAAAAAGATAATATTATAATATCCGCAGACGGTGCAACAAAAGCACTTTTAGAGGAAAATATTATTCCTAATATAATAGTTTCCGATTTAGATGGGGATTTAACCTCTATCATTGAACGAAATAATAATGGTTCTATTGTGGTTGTTCATGCCCATGGCGATAATGTCGAAGCTATAAAAAAATATGCTCCTCAATTGAAAAATATTGTAGGGAGCTCCCAGTTTCCAGAGGAAATTGAAAATTTAATAAATTATGGTGGTTTCACCGATGGAGATAGATGCTGTTTTTTAGCTGAGCATTTTAATGCAAAAGAATTAATATTATGTGGAATGGATTTTGGAGAATATACTACAAAATATTCCCGCCCAAATTTAAAAGAGGATATTGAAAAAGCAGACCCCATAAAAATTAAAAAATTGCAATATGCTGAAAAATTAATCAACTGGTTAAAAGAAAATGGAAATAGCAATATAACATTTATACAATGAATAAATTATGTGGGAGCTCCGATAATTTGTAAAATATAATTTTTATATATAGTCAATCTTCGGGACAATTCCACCAAACCCATATTAAAATACAAAATAACCATAATTAAAAAAGGATTATAAAATATGATATAGGACGGAGTAGGGACAGTTTTTGACTTACTATATTCCTAATTGCATAGAAAACATAATATCCTTTATACAATAATTAACTTATTCTATAAGAAGTCCCCTTCCGTAAGGGATTAAACAAAATCCTTCGGATTTTGTAGCCCTCCGCTTCGCTACGGGAGGATGAATTATGATAAAAACTTTTGGTTTTTATATATTTCCTTCGCTTCGCTCGGAAATGTGAGCAAATATTATTTAGCTAAATACAGAAGAAATATATGGATATAAATGATAATATACTAAGTTTTCTTAAACATGTTGATGAACAATGGTGTAAATAATATATGATGAGAACTTATAAGTTTAGGATTTATCCCTCTAAGAGACTCCAAGAAACAATAGAAGAGCATCTAAACATTTGTAGATACCTCTATAACTATCTTTTGGAACAAAAAACTAAAAATCCGAAACTAAACAAAGGAGATACCCAAAAACTAATAACAGAGCATAAAAAGGAAAATCCTGAACTTAAAAAAGTCCATTCCAAAGTCCTTCAAATTATAAACAATAAACTTTGGGGCAGTCTCAAAGCATTAGGAAAACTAAAACAGAATGGGCATAAAGTAGGTAGATTAAGATTCAAATCATCTAAAAATCACTATAAAACGATAGAATACAATCAATCGGGTTTCAAGGTTGATTATAAAACCAAAAGACTCAAACTGTCCAAGATTGGAGAAATTCATATAAAACTACATAGAAAAATCAAAGGAGTAATTAAAGGAATAATTATAAAAAAAGAACCAACTGGTAAGTGGTTTGCCTTCTTTCAAGTGGAAGAAGAACCTAAACCACTACCTAAAACCAATAAGGTTGTAGGTATAGATTTAGGAATCGATGGTTATGCCATCGATTCAGAGGGGAACAAATTTGAAAATCCAAAGTTTATTGCCAAAACTTTGGGTAAAATAAAAAAAGTCCAAAAGAACCTATCTAAAAAGGTTAGGGGTTCTAATAACTACAAAAAGACCAAATTAAAACTTATCAAGGTTTATGATAAACTAAACAATCAGAAAAATGATTTTCTACATAAATTATCAAGATATTACATAAACAATTATGATAAAATAGTTATAGAGGACTTAAACATTAAGTCCATGATTGAAAACAAAAAAGGTCAGAAAACTCTAAACCGCCATATTCTTGACGGTTCTTGGAAAAAAT
Organism: Methanococcus aeolicus Nankai-3; assembly: GCF_000017185.1. NCBI lineage: Archaea > Methanobacteriati > Methanobacteriota > Methanococci > Methanococcales > Methanococcaceae > Methanococcus > Methanococcus aeolicus. Next base: position 480,702 of record NC_009635.1, read on the forward strand.
TCATAAACTTACTTCTCTATAAGGCGGAGGGTGCTGATAGAGAAGTAATACTTATAAATCCTGCATATACTTCTAAAAAGTGTTCCAATTGCGGTTGTGTAGTGGATAGTTTAAAATTATCTAATAGACTCTTTTTCTGTCCAAACTGCGGTTGGAATATTGATAGGGATTACAATGCGTCCCTAAATATATTAAAGTCAGGGCTTGGAGAGTCCGTTGTGCCTGCGGAGGGGAGACCTCTACTCAGAGTTATACCTTATATAAAGGTAATCTCTGGGCAAGTATCCCCTATGAGTCAGGAAGCCCCTTCCGTAAGGGAGGGGTAATTCACTATACAACAATGAATAATTAATAACTAATTTATATTTATCTATAATTTATATTAATTTACGGTGATTTTTTTGAATTCTATAAATGTATTATCCATAGGAGGATATGACCCAACAGGCGGAGCAGGAGTTATAGCAGATGCAAAAACCATCGAAATACTTGACTGTAATCCACTAACAATTACTACTACAATAATACCACAAAACAACCAGAAAGTATATTCTCAATTTAATTTACCAAAGGAGGAAATAGAAAACCAGTTTAAATCAATATTTTCTGATTTTGAAGTATCAACTGTGAAGACTGGTGTAATAAATAAAGATACCATAGATCTAATATTAAAATATCATAAAAAATATAATTTTAAAATTATTTGTGACCCAGTTTTAAAATCCACAACAAACCATAATTTTGTAGATAATGAGTTAATAAAAAAATATTTTTCATTATTTGAAAAATCGTGTATTATTACCCCAAATAAAGAGGAATACGATAAATTAAAGGAGTTTGAAGAATACAATGATTTGAAAAATAAAAACATTTACACACTGATTACCGGCGTAGAAGATAAATTATTATTTAATGATATTGAATTAAGAACCTACGGCGGAAAAAAAATAGACAAAGAATGCCACGGCACAGGTTGTGTATTTTCTTCGGCAATTGCATCATTTATAGCAAAAGATTATGATATCGTAAATGCAATAAGGAGGGCAAAAATCGTAGTTGTGGGTTCTGTAATTTATGCAAATAAAACAAAATACGGTTATAATTCAAATCCAGTTTATATAAATAGGGAAAAAGTTATAAAAAATCTAAATTATGCATTATACCTATTGAATAAGGTTAATTTTGAGGATTTTGTTCCAGAAGTTGGTTCAAATCTTGCAGAGAGCTCCCTATTGCCAAAACGATATAATGATGTTGCAGCCCTTACTGGAAGAATTATAAAAAATAAATTAGGCGGAATATTTGTAGTCGGAGATATTGAATTTGGAGCATCGGAACATATTGCTAAAATAATTCTTGCTGCAAGTAGTTTTGACCCCAAAATAAGGAGCTGTCTCAATATACGATATAGTGAAGATACAATAAACCTATTGGAAGAATATAGTGATTTTTCCATATCTTCGTTTAATAGGGGGGACGAACCTAAAAGCGTATCTTCTATGGAGTGGGGAACTAAATTTGCCTGTGAAAATTATTCAAAACAGAACGATTTCTTGGGAGCTCCCGATATTATATATGATAAAGGAGGAGACGGAAAAGAGCCTATGATAAGGGTATTGGGCAATAACTCCATAGAAGTAGTAAAAAAAGTGATAAAAATTATAAATTTAAATAAGATGCATTGTAAATAATGTATAGAAAATTATATATAAAGAATTGTATGTTAGTTTATTTAATTTATTTAATGGCGCATATCAAGGTGATAATTTGGCAAATATAGTAGTTAAAAAATTAAATTCAACACCAATTGAGGAGCTCCCTGTGGAAATTGTGGAGAGAAAAGGAATTGGGCATCCAGATAGTATTTGCGATGGAATAGCTGAGGCAGTTAGTGTTGCACTTTGTAAAATGTATAAAGAAAAAATGGGGGCAGTATTGCACCACAACACAGACCAGGTTGAACTTGTTGGAGGATATGCTTACCCTTCATTAGGTGGCGGAGACATCGTAAATCCTATTTATGTATTATTATCTGGTAGGGCAACAACAGAAGTATTTGATAAAGAAAAATGCGAAACAATAAGACTTCCAGTTGGAACTGTTGCCGTAAATGCTGCAAGAGAATATATTAAAAATACAATCATAAATTTAGATGTAGAAAAAGATATTGTAGTGGATTGTAGAATAGGACAAGGTTCCGTTGATTTAGTTGGTGTATTTGATAGGGAAAATTCAATACCGTTGGCAAACGATACCTCCTTTGGAGTGGGGCATGCACCATTTAGTACAACAGAAAACCTTGTTTTAAAAACTGAACAATTATTAAATAGTAAGGAAATTAAAAAAGAGATTCCAGCTATCGGTGAAGACATTAAAGTTATGGGATTGAGAGAAGGAAAAAAAATAACTTTAACAATTGCTATGGCTACTGTTGATAAATATGTTAATTCCGTCGAAGAATACGAGGAAATAAAAGCAAAAGCAAAAGCAAAAGTTGAGGAGCTTGCAAAAGAATACGCAGACGGCTATGAAATAGAAGTATTCGTAAATACAGCAGATAGTGATAACTGTATATTTTTAACAGTTAGTGGAACATCCGCAGAAATGGGAGACGATGGTTCAGTTGGAAGAGGAAATAGGGCAAACGGATTAATTACTCCATTCAGACCTATGAGTATGGAGGCTACAAGCGGTAAAAATCCAATAAATCATATCGGAAAATTATACAATATATTGGCAAATATAATTGCAAATGATGTTGCAAAAATTGAAGGAGTAAATGAGTGCCATGTTAGAATATTGAGCCAAATAGGAAAACCAGTAAATGAACCTAAAATATTGGATATAGAATTAATAACTGATGAAGGGTATGATGTGGCAGACATTGAGCCAAAAGCAAACGAAATAGCCGAATATTGGTTAAATAATATTGAAGAAGTAAGAGAAAAATTAATGACTGGAGAAATAAAAACATTCTAAATTAATTAATATATTTTTTATCTTTTATCTTTTTTATTTTTATTTTACTATTTTTTTATATAATAAATATTACTTAAATACTTAAAAAGAGCAATATTACTAGTATTTTAATGATTTTTTTACGACCTTTATTGTAATAATATTATACAATTGTCGAAGTTCCGAAACATTTATATAATATGTGTAATTAATACACATATATAATGATAAATAATGATAAATAGGGTGAAAATGTGGATGAGATAAGACTTCATGGTAGGGGAGGTCAGGGGGCAGTTACAGCCGCCGAAATTCTTGCCATAGCTTCTTTAAAAGAGGGAAAATTTTGTCAAGCTTTTCCATTTTTTGGTCCTGAAAAAAGGGGAGCTCCTGTAACTTCATATGTTAGAATAAGCGATAGCGAAATTAAAACAAGAACTCAAATATACAATCCAAATTATGTGATGGTTCTAGACCCAACAGTTATAAATGACCCTACTGTGGATGTTGTCCAAGGACTGGATGATGGAACCATAATTGTGAATACAAAGGAGCCTATCGAGTTTGAGGGCCAAAATACCTATACAATAGATGCCACCAAACTTGCCATTGAAACTCTGGGGGTTCCAATTACAAATACCGTCATGATTGGAGCATTTTTGGCAATATATGATAATATCTCATTGGATTCAGTTATTTCAATCATATCAGAAAGATTTCCGAAAAAACTTGCTGATAAAAATATATTGGCCGTTAAAAGGGCATATGATGAGATGAAAAAGGTGGTCGTATGACATTAGATTATAATAATATAATCATAGGTGGTGTGCTTCCACCTGGAACAAGCGTAGAAAACAAAACTGGAGGTTGGAGGACCTATAAACCAATTATTGACTACGAAAACTGTAATTCATGTCTTTTCTGCTGGCTCTACTGCCCCGATGGAGTGGTAATTGTTGAGGACGATAAAATAACAATTGACTACGATTTTTGCAAGGGATGTGGAATTTGCGAAGTTGAATGTCCAAAAAATGCTATAAAAATGATAGAGGAGGACTAAAATGCAAGGAATGACCGGACATATGGCAGTTGCCACTGCGGTGAAAAATTCAAGTGTCGATGTGGTGGCAGCATATCCAATTACTCCCCAAAGTGAAATTGTTGAGATAATAGCAAAATTTATTGCCGACGGTGAGATGGATTGCGAGTATATTCCAGTAGAATCCGAACACAGTGCATTGAGTGCAGTAATTGGGGCTAGTGCCTGCGGTGTTAGAACGTTTACCGCATCTTGCGGACCTGGTGTAGCATTATTTCACGAGCTCATCCCATGTGCTTCGGGGCTTAGGTTGCCCATTGTTACGGCAATTACAAACAGGTCTTATTCTGCTCCAATATCAATATGGTCAGACCATATTGATGCCTTAGCTCAAAGAGACAGTGGGGCAATTCAGATGTTTTGTGAAAGTAATCAGGAGGCCCACGATTCTACAATAATGGCATACAAAATATGCGAAAATAAAAATGTGTTATTGCCTGCAATGGTATCTCTTGATGGATTTATATTGTCCCATACTGTTGAACCCGTAAATCCATTAGATAATGAAACAATTAAAAGTTTTCTCCCAGAATTAGATTTAGAATATAGGTTAGACTCTGAAAATCCTTACACAATAGGACCAGTTGGGGGCCCAAATATATACATGGAATTAAAATACCAACAGGAAAAGGCCATGAATAATGCCATGGGCACTATAAGAAAAACATTTAAAGAATTTGAAGAGATTACTGGAAGGAAATATGATTTAATTGAAGAATATCGAACAGAAGATGCAGAAACTGTTATTTTAACGATTGGGGCAATAACTACCACTGCACGATTAATTGTGGATGAGCTAAGAAAAGAGGGGGAAAAAGTGGGGTTGATTAAATTAAAAGTATTTAGGCCATTTCCAAAAGAGGAATTGAAAAAAATACTTTCAAGGTTTGAAAAAATAGGGGTAATTGATAAAAATATAGGCTTTGGTTCGGGTGGAATTGTGGCCCATGAAGTTAAATCCTGCCTTTATGATTTAGATAATAAACCAATCATAAAAAACTTTATTGTTGGACTTGGCGGTAGAGATGTAACTTATGACAATTTTAGAACCATATTTAAGTTATTAGGGGACAATAATTCAAAAGAAATTACTTGGGTGGGTGTTAATCTATGAAAATCACAGATATTCCAAAAGAAGAATATTTAGCACCAGGAGCAAGAGCCTGTGCTGGATGCCCAGAACTTCTTGCTTTAAGGTTGGCTTTAAAAATATGTGGAGAAGACACAATTGTTGTTGCACCTACTGGATGTATGGAAGTTATTACTACAATATATCCTGAAACTGCCTGGCGAGTGCCATTTATACATGTTGCATTTGAAAATGCCGCTGCTGTTGCAAGTGGCATAGAAAATGCCATGAAAAGAAAGGGTAAAAAGACAAATATTGTAGTATTTGCAGGAGATGGAGCTACCGCAGATATTGGTTTTCAATCATTATCGGGAGCCATAGAGCGAGAGCATAATATATTATACATATGCACAGATAATGAGGCATATGCAAATACTGGAAAACAGAGAAGTGGAACCACACCTTATGGGGCATCAACAACTACCAGTCCTGCTGGAAAATACAGTATTGGAAAGCCAGAAGAAAAAAAGAATATGCCTTTTATCGTGGCTGCCCATGGAGCTCCCTATATTGCTACTGCATCAATAGGCTACCCATTTGACTTTCTAAAAAAAGTGAAAAAGGCATTATCAATTAAGGGATTTAAATATCTCCATGTCCATGCCCCATGCCCTACTGGATGGGGATTTCATAGTAAAGATGGAATAAAAATTGCAAAATTAGCTGTTCAATCTGGATTATGGACACTTTATGAAATTGAAAATAAAAAATTTAAGATGAACTATAAAAACAAAAAAATACCTGTGAAGGATTATTTAAATATTCAGAAAAGATTTAAACACCTTTCAGACATTGAAATTGAGCATATACAGAAAAGAACAGATACTAGCTGGGAGGAATTGTTAGAACACAACAATAAAAAAATCTTAATTTAATTATTTCTTATTTATTTAAATATCCAATATTTTGGAAAATTATTTATTATTTACTACTAATTTTTAAGCTCAATACATTTACTCAGGTATTAGTCAATAATGACCATACACGGCACAATATAATATATAATAAAGGGATAGTATGACGAAAGCCAAATTAATTTTAGAAGATGGAACTGTTATGCAGGGCAAAGGATTTGGTGCAGAAGGAGTTGCAGTTGGAGAAATCATATTTTGCACAGGTATGACTGGATATGTGGAGGCATTAACCGACCCATCATATAAAGGTCAGATATTAACCATGACCTACCCGTTAATTGGAAACTATGGCGTAAATGAAGAATGGTTTGAATCTGATGGAATAAAAGTAGGCGGTTTTGTCGTAAAAGAGAACTGTTTAACTCCCAGCCATCATAAATCTAAAAAAAATCTTGATGAATTTTTAAAAGAATATGATGTCTGCGGAATATCCGACCTTGACACAAGAAAATTAACAAAAAAAATAAGGACTTATGGAGCCATGAAAGCAGTTATTGCAGTTGGAGATATCGAAATAGATAATGAAGAATTATTAAAAAAAGTTAAATTGCACAAAAATATTTCAGAATTAAATTTAGTCTCCGATGTATGCGTAAAAAATCCAATAATATTGGGAGGAGGTAAAAAGACTGTGGTTTTAATCGACTGTGGAGTTAAAAAATCCATAGTAAATCAGCTAATTGATAAAAATATAAATTTGGTCATTGTCCCATACAATACAAGTTATAAAGATATATTGGAATATAATCCAAATGGAGTGTTTATTTCAAATGGGCCCGGAGACCCTGCTGTCCTAAAAGAAACAATAAACACCGTGAAAAACCTTATCGGCAAAGTTCCAATATATGGAATATGTTTGGGGCATCAAATAATATCACTGGCACTTGGTGCTAAAACGAGAAAATTAAAATTTGGTCATCATGGATTAAACCAGCCTATTAAGGATTTGGAAAATGGAAGGGTATATATCACTTCCCAAAATCACAACTTTGCAGTTTCTGATTTGCCCGATTGTATGGACATTACACAGATTAATTTAAACGATAACAGCATTGAGGGAATAAAACATAAGGAACTACCAATTGTCGGAGTTCAATATCACCCGGAAGCCAAACCTGGTCCTCATGATACATACGGATTCTTTGACGATTTTAATAAGATTATTAAACAATATTAATATATGTTAATATATAATATTAACTTACATTATTAATTTATATTATATAATTTGGTGGTTTTATGCCAAAAAGAGAAGATATTAAAAAAATAATGATAATAGGTGCTGGCCCAATAATTGTGGGGCAGGCATGTGAATTTGATTATTCTGGTTCTCAGGCATGTAAAGCTTTAAAGGAACTGGGATATGAAATAGTTCTTGTAAATTCTAACCCTGCAACAATTATGACTGACCCCGAGATGGCAGATGAAATATATATAGAACCTTTGGTGCCCGAGGTCGTTGAAAAAATTATTGAGAAGGAACAGCCCGACGCAATACTACCTACCCTTGGAGGACAGACTGCACTAAACTTGGCAGTTGAATTGGCCGATAAAGGAATTCTTGATAAATACGGCGTTGAATTAATTGGTGCAAAATTAGATGCTATTAGAAAGGCGGAGGATAGGGAGCTCTTTAAAGAAGCCTGTAAAAAAGTTGGAGTGGATGTGTTAAAAAGTGAAGTTGCATATACTGTGGAAGAATCCCTAAGTATTGCAGAAAAATTAGGCTACCCTGTGGTAGTTAGACCTGCATTTACCCTTGGGGGAACAGGAGGAGGTGTAGCATTTAATCCAGAGGAGTTAAAATCAATAGCTTCAAAGGGATTGGAATATAGCCTTAAAAATCAAATATTGATAGAAGAGAGCATAATTGGTTGGAAGGAATATGAATATGAAGTAATTAGGGATTTAAACGACAATGTAATTATAGTATGCACCATTGAAAATATTGATCCTATGGGGATACATACAGGAGATAGCATTACAGTAGCTCCAACTCAAACACTTAGTGATGAAGAATATCAATTATTAAGAGACTATTCCATAAAAATCATTAGAGAAATTGGGGTTGAGACCGGCGGAAGTAATATTCAATTTGCAGTTAATCCAGAAAATGGGAGAATTGTGGCAATTGAAATGAACCCAAGAGTAAGCAGGAGCTCCGCACTTGCAAGTAAGGCAACAGGTTATCCAATTGCTAAGGTTGCCGCAAAATTGGCTGTTGGTTTAACTCTTGATGAAATTAAAAACGAAATAACAGGAACTTCCGCAGCATTTGAACCCACAATAGATTATGTGGTTGTAAAGATTCCAAGATGGGATTTTGATAAATTTTCTGGTGTTGATAATACCTTAACAACCCAGATGAAAAGTGTTGGGGAAGTTATGGCTATGGGTAGAACTTTTGAAGAATCATTTTTAAAGGCATTGAGAAGTTTAGACCATTATAATATACAATATCAATTTGATGGAAAAAGATTAAATTATACAAATCCAAAAGGCGGACTAAATAGAATATATGATTTATTTGAGATTTTGAAAATAAAAGAGATAGATGAAGTTTATAAAATAACTAAAATAGACCCTTGGTTTCTGAATAAGATTAAAAATATAATGGAGCTCCGGAGCTCCATAAAAAGTAATACAAATCTTGACTATGAAACACTTTTAAAATTAAAAAAATATGGAATATCTGATAAAATAATAGCCGATATTTCGGGAAAATCGGAGAAAGAGATAAGAAATCTAAGAAAAAAATACAATATAATTCCAAAATACAAAATGGTAGATACCTGCGGTGCAGAATTTGAGGCAAAAACACCATATTACTATTCAACATATAATGACGAGGAGGACGAAATAAAGGAAATAAAGGAAATAAAGGATATTGGCAGTGCAAATAGTAAGAAAAAAATTATAGTATTGGGTTCGGGACCCAATAGAATAGGTCAGGGCATAGAATTTGATTATTGTTGTGTCCATACAATAAAATCCCTAAAAGAGGAGGGTTTTGAAACAATAATGGTAAATTGCAACCCCGAAACAGTTAGCACCGATTTTGATTTGGCAGACAAACTTTACTTTGAACCACTATATCCCGAGGATGTTTTAAATATAATTGAAAAAGAAAATCCTTACGGCGTTGTAATTCAAGTTGGGGGACAAACTCCTCTTAATCTATCGAAATACATTTCTGACAATATGATTGTTGGAACTCCAAAAGAATCCATTGATTTAGTAGAAGATAGAGAGAAATTCTCAAATATATTGAATGAATTAAAAATACTACAACCGCCAAATGGAATAGTATTTGATGAAAAAACAGCCGTAGAAGTGGCTGAAAAAATTGGATATCCTGTATTGGTTAGACCTTCCTATGTGATTGGTGGAAGGGCTATGCATATAGTATATAATAATGAGGAATTAAAAAAGTATATGAAAGAGGCAGTTATGGTTTCACCGGAGCTCCCAATTTTAATTGATAAGTTTTTGGAAGATGCTATTGAAGTAGATGTAGATGCCATTTGCGATGGTGAAGATGTATTTATCGGCGGAATAATGGAACACATAGAAGAGGCAGGAATACATAGTGGAGATAGTGCCTGTGTGATACCCACACAAACATTATCCAATGAAACATTAAATATTATAAAAGATTACACAAAAAAATTATCATTAAAATTAAAAATTAAAGGTTTGATAAATATACAGTATGCCATAAAAGATAATACAGTGTATGTTTTGGAGGCAAATCCAAGGGCTAGTAGAACAATACCTTATTTAAGTAAAGCTATTGGCATATCTCTTGCAAAGATTGCAGCAAAAATCATGGTTGGAAGAAAATTAAAAGATTTAAATGTTGTGGAAAAAATACCCGATAAAGTATGCGTCAAGGAGGCTGTATTTTCATACGGCAAATGGCCAAATGCAGAGATTTCCCTATGTCCTGAAATGAAATCCACAGGAGAAGTTATGGGCATAGATAAGGATTTTGGACTGGCATATTATAAAGCCCAACTGGCTGCTGGTATGGAGCTCCCAATGAATGGAACTGTATTTATAAGTGTAAATGATGATGATAAAAACAAAATAATACCAATAGCAAGAAAGTTTGAAAATTTAGGATTTAAAATAGTGGCAACAGAAGGAACCCATAATATATTAACCAATAACGGAATAGCAGTGGAAAAAGTATTCAAAATAAGCGAAGGGAGACCAAATATAATAGATTTAATAAAATCTAGAAAGATAGATTTAATTATAAATACTCCAAAGGGAAGTGCATCAAAAGAAGACGAATATCTAATAAAAAGAACTGCAATAGATTATAAAATACCATACATTACCACAACCAATGGGGCAAAGGCCACATATAATGCCATTGAAAATATGGGCAATATGGATATTGAAGTGTATAGCATATAGAATAATATAAACAAAAAAAGAAATAAACAAAAAAGAAAGGTGTTAATAATGGAAATAAATATTAACGAAATCTTAAAAAATGAACCATTATACAGTGGAAAGGCAAAATCAATATATGAAATAGACGATGAAAAAGTATTAATTGAATTTAGGGACGATATTACCGCAGGAGATGGAGAAAAGCACGATATAAAAAAAGGAAAAGGTCATTTAAATGCTTTAATATCTTCAAAATTATTCGAACTTTTGGAAGAAAATGGGGTCCCCACACAGTTTATGGAATATGTTGAACCAATATATATGGTTGCTAAAAATGTGGAAATTATATTAATTGAAGTAATTGTAAGAAATATTACAGCAGGTAGTTTATGTAGAAGATACCCATTTGAAGAAGGTAAAGAATTGACCACTCCTATTGTGCAATTTGACTATAAAGACGACGACTATGGGGACCCCATGTTAAACGAGGATATAGCCATTGCACTAAATCTTGCAACTGAGGAGGAGTTAAAAGAGTTAAAAGAGTTGGCACTAATAGTAAATGAAATTCTAAAAAAATTCTTTGACGAAAAGGGCATAATCCTTGTAGATTTCAAAATCGAGATTGGAAGAACAAAAGATGGAAAATTGGTAGTTGCAGACGAGATAAGCCCGGACACCATGAGATTATGGGATAAAGAAACAAAAGATGTTCTTGATAAAGATGTATATAGAAAAGACATGGGCGATGTTGTTGGAAAATACGAAGTTGTAGCAAAAAGAATAGGATGCATTTAAATTAATTAAATTAATTATATTATTATTTTTTTATATCTAAAAAGATGGCTTTATTTTTAAATTGAATGAAAATAGTGTAATATAAAATAGTGTAAGATATTATTGACTCAAAATATATATAATTTTTAACCTATTTTGCAGGAAGTCCCCGTCCGTAAGGGTTGAATAAAAATCCCATGGGATTTTTATAGCTCAAACCTATGGTTTGACAGGATAATTCACCATTGCTAATAGGTTTTAGTGCACAATATTAAAAATTAGGGTAATATTTATATATTAGGTGTAGCATATACACATGTGTAGTTATTACACATTAAGAGGTGATATATTGAATAAAAAGATTGGAGTATTGGGCATGTTCTGTGTGGCACTAACATTGCTATTTGCAGGATGTGTCGACAATCAAACAGTTGATGAATCTACCACAGACGAATTGAAATCAGAAATATCCAAATTAAATGGAGAAATAAACAAATTGAAATCATCTCCAAATATGGTGCCAAATATAAGGAAAAATTTAGAAGGACATTATCCTTCAATAAGTAAAACAGGCACCTACATTGACCCTAACGCAGTAGTTATTGGAAATGTAAAAATCGGAGATGATGTATATGTTGGACCTCATGCACTTATAAGATGTGATGAAATTCCAACAGAAGGAATTATAATTGGCAATAAAGTAAATATTCAAGATGGCGTTATTATACATGCCCTAAGAGGAACAAAAATAGAAATTGAAGATGAGGCTTCACTTGCCCATGGATGTATAGTGCATGGACCTGCTAAAATAGATAAAAATGCATTTATCGCATTTGGTGCAGTTGTATTTGCTGCGGAAATAGGACAAGGTGCATTAATCGGACACAACGCAGTTGTAGATGGAATTGGAGTAGAAGGAGGATTGAAAATACCTGCTGGAAAATTGGTTCCATCTGGGACTGTTGTAATGAAAGATATAGACGGACAAGTAAAAGCATTTTTGCCTGATGGCACAGTATTGACAGATTTAAACGATTTACCTGAGGTAGTGGATTGGTATAAAGCCGTCCCTAAAAAAGTAGTGGATGTAAATATTGAGTTGGCAGAAGGATATTTAAACATGCAGGATTTATATTAATAAAGATATAAAAATAAATAAAATATTAATTTTCTATTTTTTTATTGAAATATATTATGGGAGCTCCCATTAAATAATATATGCTAGAAGACGACAATAATGAAAACTTTTAAAATATCATAGCAAAAAAATGCTTAAAATGTATATTTAAATTAGAAGATTTTTCGAGAGAATATACAGAAAAAACAATACATTTAAATTATTTATGGTTATTTTTTATTTGTAAAACCATATTTACAAGGACTTCAAATGCAAAAGTTTTTTTAGGTTTGACCGAAAAGGGACATTTAGGACTTGGTGCTGATGCCGATATTGCAATATATAAAACACCTGGAACAATGAAAAGAGAAAAGAGAAAATAAAACAATTATAAGTTTTATGCTTCCAGATTAATAAAACATTTCTCCACTTATAAATTTTTTTGTTAATTCATGCTTTGGATTAGAAAATATTTTTTTAGTAGTTCCAACTTCGATAATTTTTCCATCATACATATGGGCGGTGCTATCCGATAATCTTTTAACTTGGAATAGGTTATGTGTTGCTAAAACAATTGTGGTATTATATTTTTTAACGGTGTCTTTTATTATATTTTCGATTAATATGGAATTACTGGGGTCTAAGTTTGCCGTGGGTTCATCCATCAATAAAACTTCTGGTTCAATGACTAATGCCCTTGCCAGTGCCACCCGTTGCTTTTCCCCTCCTGAAAGTGATTTTGCTATTCTATCTTTATAATTAGATAAACCAATATGTTCAAGAATATCTTCTACCTTTTTTTTAATATATTCCTTGGGATATTTTCTAATTTTAAGCCCATATGCTATGTTATTATAGACCGTTGAATTAAACATGACTGGATTTTGAAACACCAGTGTAATTTTTCTTCTAAAATCGATATCCCATTTAACTTCTTTACCTCCTATAAAATATGTTCCATAATCGGGTTTATTAATAAGTGCCAATATTTTAAGTAAAGTAGTTTTTCCTGCACCACTATGCCCCATAATGCAGAAGATTTCTCCTTTTTTAATGTTGAACTCAATATTATTTAGAACTTTTCTTCCACCATGCAATTTTGTGATATTCTTTAACTCCATATAATCTTTCATTAATACCACTTTCTTCTTATTAAATTGGATATCAAATTAACAATAATAATTATACTCATTAAAATTATTCCAAGAGCTATTGCAGTGCTAATATCTGCCCTAACTGTGTGCATCTGTATTGCCGTTGTTAGAATTCTTGTGTTGTAATGTCCCCCATTTACATATATATTTCCACCTATCATTAAAGCTATACCTAATTCAGATATTGCCCTGTTGAATCCTGTGATGGTGGCCAATATAATCCACCCCCAGATTTCTTTAATAATTTGAATAGTAGTTTGAATCTCACTTGCACCAAGGGTCATGCATAACTCCTTAATGTCCCCTTCAACAGACTCAAAGGAATCAATAATTATACTCATAACTATTGGAGTAATAAGAAGAGCTTGCCCCGCAATTATTCCACTTTCAAAATATAGCAAATCGAGAAAGCCCAATGGCCCCTTCGGCACAAAAAAAAGATAGAGCATAAGTCCCCATATCACAGTAGGAATTCCCATAAATGAATTTATAAAATTTTTTATAAAAAATCTTCCTTTAAATTTCTTAAACGCTATAAAAATAGAAATGGGCAATGACCACAATAAAGATAATATTGTGGCACTTCCCGAGATTTTTATGGATCTCCATGCTATTTCCAAAACATAACCGTCCTGTATAAGCACTAATGCGTCCATAAATCCATTTATTAAATATTCAAACATTACATTACACCTTAATATGTTAGCCCGTTATTTCAGTTGAGTCAAATTCAAAGAAATTCCAATTTGTGTCGTATCTGAATTTTGTCGGACATTCTGTGTATTTGCTACCGTCTTTCATAAATCCATACTTTACAATCCACTGGTATATTGGTGCTTCTTTGTTGGTGAGAATTGGAACAGCTGGACTAAATAATGATACTCCAAATTCCTCTTTACCATAATTTCCGATAAAATCTTGTCCTTCATCAGATACAAGCCATTCTGCTAATTTTGAAGATTCTTTAAAGTCTTTACCGTCTATTTGTTTTGGATTTATTAATATTATGGCATAAACATTTGTTAATTCTTCCCCTTTATCGACCAATTTTTCAAGGTTTATTAATCCTTCTTTCTGGTATTTTAAATAGGTTCCTGTATCACTAAGAGTATAGCCCCTCACATTCTCCGAGGTAGTATATTTTAATGTGTCGCCCATGCCTTGACCCGTACTTCTCATCCATCCTTCTTTTTTAAGTTCTTCGTAGTCATAACCTGCGGCGGCCCATAAATTAATCTCTTTTTTGTTGGTTCCTGAGTTGTCATCTCTTGTAACCCATACAGTATTTCCTGCCCTTCCCGCTTCAACTATTTTTTGTAGTGCCTTTTGAGGTTCTAATCCTTTTATGCTCGCAGGGTCATTGTCTGGACCCACAATTATAAAGAAATTGTATGCAAATACCTTTCTATTTACTCCATATCCTTCATTCATGAATTTTTCTTCGGAACCTACTGCATGAACAATTATAGCATCAGATGCTCCACTTTTAGCATCCAATATTGCCCCACCCGTTCCTTTTGGAATGAATCTAACTTCTGTATTATATTTTTCTTTAAATTTTTCAGAAATTGCTTCTGCCAATCCTGTGGCATAAACACTTGTAGTAATAGATAATGTTAATACTTTTGGCTTTTCTGTTTTTATGTTGGTATTGCTATCCGTATTGGTATCGGTATTTACTATGCTGGATTCGGTTGTATCCGCAGGTGTGCCTGAATCCACACATCCTGCCATCATACCTACCAGTAATAATGGTATTAGATATATAACAAGCTTTTTCATAATTTCTCCCTATTTATATTTGTGTATATTACACACTACAAAAAGTTATATGTGTATACTATATATAATTTTTGTTAATTATATTAAATTACTACAAATTTAGGGTTTCAATAATATAAATATATATCGGAACATTATCTTCTGTTCCCTGCATTTATATAACATCATTTATAGAAATATCTAAACTAAAACCACACTAAATCCAAAGCAATAGCTCATATAATATTCCAATGTTTCATATTTGTGGATATATGTTACTATCAACCATTCACATTATTGGAGATATAATTTTTATAGGTCATATTTATCAGAAAATATTAGCTAATTATATTCATTACTACTGTCTTATTATCACGATCATTATAATTTTAATTATTCGGCAACATATTTTTATACAATAAAAAGAGAGAGAGAAAAAATACAATGAACAGGGAAATTTATTTATTCCATATATTCAACCAGCTTTGAAAGATATATTACCCAGCCATCATAAGACATATTTGGATAAGATAAATCAGCATTAGGGTGCATAAATTTGCACAGCGTAATGGTTTTTAAGTGAGGTGCAAAGTTTTTTAATGTAGAAAGACCTTGGGAGCCAATATAATAAGGCACACCTATAAAACATATTAAATCATAATTTCCCTTACCGCAAAAACCATTCCAATTTGAATCTTTTAGATGATTTATTAACTCCACAGCCCCAATATTATAATGGGGTTTAAAATTTAATTTCGAAAGCATAATGTTAGAACCGCCCGTTGATACAACAGTCATGTGTTTTAATTTTGCTATTTTTATTGCATATTCTGCTATCTCTTCGGGTATCACATTTAATAAAGAACCCATGACAAACATGGGATTTTTAGACTGTTTTATTGTTAGTGCAGCTATTTTAGGGGAACAAATTATTGCCTGATTTGGGGAAGATAATGCAGGATTCCATGCAGACATAATATCACCACAAGATTTATATATTGTGTGTATTAATTACACATATATAATGATTAATAATGATATTATATAAAGGTGAGGGTATGTTTCGGGTTGACGGATATAAAAGCAAAAATGTTTCAATTAAAGGATTGAAAATGGATTTTAAAAAAATAAATTTAGATACTGAACATACAAACACAAATTATCCTCCTTCTAAAAATAAAAAAGTTAGTGTAGATTACTCAAAACTTAGGGAGTGGGATTTTAAGTTATTGTCTTATTTTAAACCATTTTATGCTCCATTGTGTAATTTATGTTGTCTATGTACATATGGAAAATGTGATTTATCCAAAAATAAAAAAGGAGGATGCGGTATTAATTTAGAAAAACAACAGGCAAGAATTGTATTATTGGCATGCTGTATTGGGGCATCTACTCATGCCGCCCATGCTAGACATATTGTTGACCACATATTGGAGGAAAATCCAAATTTAAAAATAGATTATGGAAATGCCATAAATATAGTTGCACCTTTATCAACTACCATTACAGGCATCACTCCAAAAACTGCTGATGATTTAGATAAAATATTGGTGTATGTTGAAAGGGAAATAACAAACTTACTGGCTGCCACCCATACAGGTCAAGAGGGTAGTTATTTAGATTTTGAATCAAAAGCTCTTCATGCGGGAATGATTGATAATTTAGCCTTGGAAATAGCAGAATTGGCACAAATAAATTATTATAATTTACATAAGGGTGAGCCCAATACTCCATTAATAGATATTGGATTGGGAGTAATAGATGACCAAAAGCCAATAATATTGTGCATTGGACACAATATAGCACCAGGAGTAGAAATTATTGATTATATTGATGACATGGATTTATCTGAGGATATAGAAGTATGTGGTTTGTGTTGCACTGCAATAGATATCAGTAGATACTCAAAGGAATCAAAAATAGTTGGTCCAATATCGAGGCAATTGATGTTTATAAAATCGGGTATTCCAGATATAGTGGTTTTGGACGAACAATGTATAAGGGCAGATATATTAGAACTATGTGCTGAACAAAATATTCCCATAATTGCAACAAGCGACAAATGTTCATTGGGATTGATTGAAATGACATCCAAAGACGAAAATATTATTATTCATGAGCTATTATCAAATAAACATAAAGGTGCCCTTATAAAAGATATGGCGAAAGTTGGAAAGGTTGCCGTTGGTTTAGCCTTACTGTTAAAGAAAAACCAAAAACCCAAACAGGAACATAGAAACATAGATATTTCTGAACTTATAAATGGATGCACAGAATGTGAATGGTGCAACAGGGTATGTCCTGCCATGCTCCCAATAAAAGAAGCTTTTGTACTGGGTAAAAACGGGGATTTATCCGGGTTTTCAGCCCTTTATGGTATGTGTGTAGGATGTGGAAAATGTATGGGGGAATGTGAGAGGGAGCTCCCAATAATAGATATTATAAGAATAGCTTCAAAAGATAAAATAGCTTCCGAAAGATTTAAAATTAGAGCGGGGAGGGGACCAATTCAAGATATTGAAATAAGAAAAGTGGGAGCTCCCATTGTATTGGGCGATATTCCTGGAGTTATTGTACTTGCAGGTTGTTCCAACTACCATAATGGAGAAAATGAAATAGCCCTTATTACAGAAGAATTTTTAAAAAGAGGGTATATTGTAGTGGCTGCGGGATGTGTGGCCATGGACATAGGACTTTATATGGATAAAGACGGAAAAACACTTTACGAAAAATTCTCTGGCGACTTTGACAAAGGGGGACTTCTAAATGTAGGTCCATGCGTTGCAAATGCTCATGCCATCGGTAGTGCCATCAAAATAGCAAATATATTTGCAAAAATACCCCTTGAAAATAATTTTACAAATGTAGCAGACTATATATTAAACAGGGTCGGGGCATGCGTAATTGCATGGGGTGCCATGAGTCAGAAGGCAGTAGCAATTGCAACCGGCGCGAATAGGTGGGGCATACCTGCTGTGGTTGGGCCTCATTCATCCAAATACAGAAGATTGTATTTAGGAGAATCAGAATTAAGAGAAATTACCGATAAACGAACAAATGAAAAGGTGAAATGCGAACCCGCCCCGTTGCACTTAATATATTGTGCTGAAAGTATGAATGAATGTATGGCAATGGTGGCAAAATCTTGCATAAGGCCTAATGATACCCCAAAAGGAAGATTAATAAAATTAACTCATTATGTGGACATATATAAAAAATACTATGGGTGCCTACCAGATGATTTACACTTATATATTAGAAATGAAAGGGAAATTCCTTATGAAGATAAAAAAGAAATATTAAAATTCCTTAAAGAAAAAGAATGGAATCCAAGAAATGCTCCAAATGAACCTTCCATATTGTAGAGGGCGTGGCTAATTAATCTAACTCTCCTCTATTATCCTTAATTATTTTTAAAAATATTGCATTTTTTTGGCATAATTCTTGACATAACTCACATCCACAACATTTATTTTTATCAATATTGATTAGATCGTTTTCAATAGTTATTGCCTTTGTTGGACATATGTCAATACATATTTTACATAAATTACATTTACTGGAAATGGCTACATCAACATCAATATTATCAGAAATTAATGTTTCCGTAATTGTAGTTACAATGTCATTGTCATCACATACGGTTTTAATAAAAAGAACAGCATCTCGCGGATAAAATTTTTCGGCCGTGACTTTTGCACATTTAACAGCTTCTTTTGCAGGTATCCGTCCAGCCAAATAATGGGTAATTACAGTCCTATCTACATTAAGTAATTTTGCAATCTCTTCATGTGTTAAACCTTTTTCCCGAAGTTTTTTTGCCGTGAGTGCCCTTAAACCTGCCAATATATGTTGAGTCATAATATCACCATTAAATATTAAAATATAAATTTATTATGTAAATCGATGCTCTTGGCATAAATGACAATCCATTAAATGGATAATTATGATATATGGGTCATTGAACATAGGTCATTTATTGTCGATTCACCAAACATACAAATATAGGCCATACGATATATGATAATATATATTATATATTTATCCTCCTTAAAAAATAAAAACTATTTAAAAATTTCATATATCCTACATTCAATTCTTTACGGCTTTGCTACCTTCTCTGGAATCTTTTTATATTATTCCATAATATCGGGAAGCCCATAAATCTGTCATAAGGTCCAACAAGAGGAATATTTTTATTATATTATTTGGTGGCATATATATTTTTGTTCAGATATTACCCTTTATTTGTGCCCTAATTCAAAACCTTTTTCTAGAGCTTTTAAGTTTAATTCTTTAAATTTTGGCGGCACGACATCAAATACGGCATTTTTTAAAGATTCTTTTGATATCGTGTTTGTAATACTAACCAACGCCCCAAGCATTACAACATTGGCAACTATTTTATTTCCAATATCATAGGCCATTTGAGTGGCGGGAATTGGGTATATATTTATATCTTTTCTGTTGGGAAAATTATTCATCATATCTGGGTCATAAATAAGGATTTTTCCAGACTTCAAATCTCTTATATATATGTCCAAAGACTCCTGAGACATTGCAACCAATACATCTAAATTTCTAACTTTTGGATAGTCTTTTGAATTATCAGAGATTACTACTTCTGCGCGGGATATTCCTCCCCTAGCTTCTGGGCCTATTGATTGGGTTTGAAAAGCATAATTATTTTCATACAGTGCTGCCGCCCTTCCCAATATTATACCTGATAAAAGTATGCCTTGGCCCCCAAATCCTGCAAATCTTATTTCTTTTCTCATAATATCGCCATAATAATTAATTTCTTAATTCTTTTAATGTTAATTGGTATTTTATCAACATTTTTCCTTTATTATAGTTAATCTTCAAAAATTGTCCCACATTAGTTCTAAATATTAAGCTTAATGTGGGGTGTTATATATACAGTCCTATCCGTATATCGTAATGCTAAATAGTTCGAAGATTGACTATATTTTATATAATTCATCGGTAAATTCTGGCTGTTCTTTATTCACAAATTCCCCAATCAAAAGTTTTCCATTTAATTCTTCCTCGTTTGATAGATTTTTTGCTTTATTTATCGATATAGTGTTTGATTTAATCAATTTCATAAGCTCTGTGTTGGAGTTCATATTATTCATTCTTCCATAATATGTATAACATTGGGACATTACTTCAATAAATGCTAACCCCTTTGTTTTTATTCCCTTTTTAATGGATTTTACCAATTGGAACGGGTGGTTAGTAGTCCATCTTGCAACATATGAAGCCCCAGAAGCTTCGGCTAATTTACATAAATCAAAAGGTCTTTCTGGATTTCCATATGGCGCCGTGGTTCCTTTTTTTCCAGTGGGCGTAGTTGGAGAAATTTGCCCTCCTGTCATGCCGTATGTATGGTTATTTACACAAATAATTGTAATATCGATGTTTCTTCTACATGCATGTATAAAGTGATTTCCCCCAATAGCCGCACAATCTCCATCGCCAGTAAATGTAATTACATTTAAATCGGGGTCATAAGATTTAATCCCCGTTGCAAATGCAATGGGTCTTCCATGGGTTGTATGCATTGAATCACAATTAAAATATCCGGGAATTCTTGAAGAGCATCCTATTCCTGATGTCATTATTGTATTGTCCATATCCATATTTAAATCATCAAATACCTTGCATGCACAATTTATAATTGTTCCAATTCCGCATCCCGAACAAAACATATGGGGCAATCGGTCTTCTCTTAAATATTTTAAAGCAAAATGTTGTTCCATGATTTACCTCTTTGTTATTATATCAATAATTTCCCCTGGGAGATGTATTTCTCCACCAGTCTTTGGAAGCAATATCACTTCACAGAACCCTTTTGACGCCCTTTCCACTTCCCTCGAAATTTGACCAAAATTCATTTCAGGAACAATAATTTTTTCTGTTTTTTTGGCAATTTCTAATATTTTATTATCTGGGAATGGCCAAACTACCTCTAACCTGAAAAAACCCGCACTAACTCCATTTTCCCTAAGTTCATTTACCGCAGTTTCCGCAGACCTTGACGGAGCTCCATAGGATACCACCACAACATCTCCACAATCATCCATATATTTTTCCTCATAGGATACAATATCATCTAAATTGTCCAATATTTTATCGTTTAATCTTTTGACTAATTTATGATGTTCATTGGGTTTTGATGCTGCATCAGGATATCCTTTTTCATTGTGGGTTAATCCCGTTATATGGGACCTGTACCCTTTACCAAATATGGGCATTTTAGGAATTAAATCCTCCTCCGGATAAAATGGAAGTTTATTAAGTCCCTCTTTTCTTTTAACTATCTCAATTTCTTCTGGTATGGTTAGTTTTTCCCGCATATGTCCTACTATTTCATCACTCATCACAAAGGCTGGGACCCTATATTTTTCAGAAAGATTAAAAGCCTTTATTGTATATTCAAAACATTCTTGAACCGATGATGGTGCCAAGGCAATTATTTGATAATCGCCATGAGAACCCCATTTTGCCTGCATCATATCACTTTGAGATGCCATTGTAGGTTGTCCTGTTGAGGGAGCTCCCCTCTGTACATTGACTATAACAAATGGAGTTTCCGTCATTACTCCATATCCTATATGCTCCTGCATCAAACTAAAACCCGGTCCGCTTGTAGCCGTCATTACCTTTGCACCAGTCCATGATGACCCAATAACAGCTGCTAATGCTCCTATTTCATCCTCCATCTGAATAAATGCTTTCCCAATTTGTGGCAATCTTTTTGCCATTCTTTCGGCAACCTCTGATGATGGTGTAATTGGATAACCTGCAAAAAAATCGCATCCTACGGCAATTGCACCTTCGGCACATGCTTCATTACCTTGCATAAAATAACTACCGGGTTTAAGTTTTCCATTGATATCTAATGTCATTTCTTCACCACAATTGATTGGTCAGGACATATTAATTCACAAATACCGCAATAATTACAATTTTCAATATTTTCGACCATTGATGGATAAATTCCTTTTTTATTTAATTCCTTGGAAACTCCAAATACATTTTTTGGACAGGAATCTATGCAAATATAACATCCTTTGCATAATTCCTCATATATCGATATCATATCATCACCCCAACATAATCTCTAGTCTGTTGTATATTATGTGTATATACTACACATATATAAATGTTATCTTAATTAACTATGGTCTATCTTTGGCGTTTTTCAGCCACATATATTGGGAAAGCTAAATTATAATAAGTTCAAAAACTGTCCCTTTATTGTTCCAAATAATAAGTGCAATAAGACGAAAGGTCAGTAAAAATAAATAATAAGTATTATATTATGTGTATATACTACACATATATAAAATTATATATTATATTAGGGGAGCTCCCGATATGAATATGGCAAAAAAAGCAGTTGATATATTTAAAAATTTGAATAGCAATTCAGAATTGGTATGCCCATTTACCAAGAATTGTTAATACCAATAAATTCAAAATTGATATTCTTGCTGATAAGATAAAAAATTATTTAATTGCATTTAATTTTCTTTTTATTGTATTCTCTTTGTCTATTCTTTCATCAATTTTTAAAGAGCTAACAACTCTTTTTGTATCGCTCAAAACTTCCCGATGGGCCTCTTTAAATGCCTCTAATATCTCGTCCAAATCTCCCTCCAATACGGTCCCCATAGCACTTGGCTCTATTTTTAAATCATATTTTTTAAAAACTTTCAATGCATTTTTAACATATTTTGAAACGCTCGGACCTTCGCCCAATGGAATTATGCTTATTTCTGCAACTACCATTTTACCATCTCTATTTTAATAATAAAAATATTAATTATTATCACACTGTCTTTTTAACTATATTTTACAAATATATTCTTTTTAAATATTAAAAAACGCTCCTGCCGGGATTTGAACCCGAGTCTGCGAATCCGCAGTTCGCAAGCATATCCTAACTAACCCACAGGAGCAACAATTTTAATGCAAAATAAAAAATAAAAATAAATATAACTAAATTATGGTCGGTTCGAGAACTTTTTGCACCAATTGGCGTGTAAAATATATATTGATTTAAATCTCCAATGAAATACTTTGAGATTTTTTGACCTCTGATGAACACAGTTTCCGAACAGCCATTAGTTAATCAACAATAATATATATGTTCTTTATATTTTGTTTTTCCATATTATATAATGTATATGACTATATTTTGACCTTTTTATAAAAATACAGCTAATGCATTTATTCAATAACCATATTTATGTCAATAGTCCGTTGATTACTATGTGTATTGTTATTTATTATATTATCGTATATATACTTATACTTGTGCGATTATTCACATAATTTAACTAATTCCTCTACTAATTCCTTTTGTATTGTTCCTTCATTTCTGTCCCCATATGAGCAGGCCGCCCCTCTAATTCCAACAATATCGCAACCTAATTTTTTTAATATTGCAATTTCTTCTTTTTTTATTGAACCTGCCAATGCACTTTTCAAACCATAGCTCCTGGTTTCTTCGATAAATTCTTTCAATAATTTTTCGTCCAAATGGTCGAACAATGACATGCCATCTTTTAATGCTGTATCGAGCATGGCAACATCACAGCCCGAATCTCTCGCAATTTTTGGTATTATGAGTGGGTCAACAGCTCCAACCCTATATGCATCGGCATAACCTGCTGCAACAACAATTTTATTTTTATCTACTGATTTTACGGCTTTAACAACTTTTTCCATAACATCTACGGCTTCATAATATGTTTTTGTCCCATATAATCCTACTTTTATATAATCTGCACCACTAACAGCAACACCAAGAGCTGCAAGAGATACCGTTCCAGGCTTATATGGAACATCGCCCACAGTAGCACTAACCAGTAAATTTTTTGGAGTTATATTTTTTACTTCTTCTATTACCCATGGGAAATTTGCCCCCAATGAACCCTCAGGAGGGTTCTTTACATCAATTATATGGGCCCCGCCAGCAATAGCTTCTTTCGCTTCTTCGATATTTTTTGGACTTATCAATAATAACATATATTCACCTTTTAAGTATATATTTTGTAATATTTATTATTAATATCATAACATATAATATTTAACGACTATTTATACTAATAGTATATATATTATGCGATAATAGAGATAATACGATGAATGAGATAATGAAATTATTATGTTATATATGTGGTATAAAGTATGCAACCATATATATTGTGTGTTCGAAAACTCAATTCCGAAGCCAAATCCCAAAAGGAATTTGTTAAGCTAATCATAGATTAGTAGCTAAACCAAAGGTTGGGCAAATAAAATTTGCCAAACCATAGGACATTTAAATCAACAGGCATTAGGCAATCAGAGATTGCCTAACCCATAGCGAACAATGTTAGCGAAAGGCCATAAAAACTCAAAGGGTTTTCATTCAACCATAATATAATACTATAAATATATGAATTTATTACTTCAAAAATTCTCGAACATACCATATTAAATAATGGTAGATATTTATACAATATCTAAACCATTTAAAATGGACATAATATTTAGTTAAGCAATGATAATAATATACAAATAATATACAAATTATTTTTATGAAGGTGTTTTAATGGATTTAGCCATTGCCATAGGGTATTTAGCACTGTTGTTTATTTCTGGTTCAATTATCGCTAAAATCGGAGAGAAATTAAAACTTCCAGATATACCATTATTGTTAATATTTGGGTTAATAGCGGGACCTTTTTTAGGCATAATATCCACAGCAGACGCCCAAAATATATTTGAATATGTAGCAAATATTGGATTAATAGTATTGTTATTAGGTGGGGCTCTTGACATGAGGTGGATTGTCTTAAAGAGAGTGTTAAACACAGTTTTAAAGTTAGATGTTATTGGATTAATCGGTGTTTTTGGAATTTCAGGATTATTATTTAATTTTATTTTTAAAATACCATTATTTAGTCCAATTGGTTATTTATATGGTGCTATTGTATGTGCCACCGACCCAGCTACACTTATGCCAGTATTTTCAAAATCAAAAATTGACCCAAAAATAGCTTTAACTCTTGAAGCAGAAAGTGTATTTAATGACCCATTGGGTATTGTAGTTACAACTATAATGTTATCTACGCTAGGTCTTGCAGAGAATTTAAACCCTATTTTGAATTTCATAACTCTTGCAATCGGTGGAGTAGTATTGGGGATAATAGGGGGGAAAATATTTGAAAAAACAGTATTAAAATGTGATTTTAAAGAGTTTGTAGCTCCATTAGGTATTGGGTTATCATTATTGTTGTGGTATTTTGGTGAAGAGCTATTTCCATTATTGTCCTCAGGATACGAAATTAGCGGTTTTATGGCTGTTGCAATAATGGGATTATATTTGGGAAATACACTCACAAAATATGAAAAACAGTCAAAATATATTGAGGAAATTGATGAATTTTGTAGTATGTTATCTACTTTATTTAGGGTATTGATATTTGTATTTTTAGGTGCAAGTATAAGTTTATCGGTATTATCTGAATACTGGATTTTAGGATTATTATGTGCGTTGGGCTCAATATTCATTGGAAGACCATTGGGAGTATTTGCTGCTACCTCAATACCGCCTGCAAGTGATATTAAAGAAAGAATATATTATTCATTGGAAGGTCCAAGGGGCGTAGTTCCTGCGGCACTATCTGCCACCATCTATTCTTTAATAATGACTCACCCCGATGCAATTCCTAGTGCCATCACAGCATACATAGCCCCAGATGCAATAGCTGGTTCAATACTTGTTGCTACCTTTATGACAATACTGTTAAGTGTGGTTTTAGAGGCATCGTGGGCGGAGCTCCTGGGAAAAAAACTATTCAAATATTAAATACATTAAATAATTTATTTTTTTTATCTTTATTTTTATTTTTATTTTTTTATTACATACATCGGTGATTAAATGAAGTTGGACAAATCAAAGCAAAAGGAAATAAATAAAATATGTGTGGTAGGTCTTGGATATATCGGATTACCTACTGCATCAATGCTTGCGATACAGGGGTATAAGGTCATAGGAGTAGATATAGACGAAGAACGGGTAAAAACCATAAGGGATGGAAAATTAATTATAAATGAACAGGGACTTATGACATTATTGACAGGGGCCATAACCTCCGGAAATTTAGTTGTAAAAACTGAACCCGAAGAAGCAGATGTATATATAATATGTGTCCCAACTCCTGCTACGGCTGATAAAAACGGTAAGAAATGTGATTTAATTTGTGTTCTAAGTGCGGTAAATAATATAAAACCATATTTAAAAGACGGAGATTTAATAATAATAGAAAGTACAATACCTCCAAAAACCACTGAAAAAATATACGACGATATATCTAAAAATACAGGTAAAAATATATATATGGCATATTGTCCGGAAAGGGTGCTTCCCGGCAATATATTAAAGGAACTTGTGGAAAATGACAGGACAATAGGAGGAATAAATAAAAAATCCGCACAACTTGCAAAGGAAATATATGCCTCATTTATAGAAGGTAATTTATACATAACAGATTCTACCACTGCGGAAATGGTAAAATTAATGGAAAACACATTCAGAGATGTAAATATAGCACTTGCAAATGAATTTGCAAAAGTATCCACAGAATTAGATATTAATGTATGGGATGCCATCAATCTTGCAAATAAACATCCCCGAGTAAATATATTAAATCCTGGCCCGGGGGTTGGAGGACATTGTATTAGTATAGACCCATGGTTTATTGTAGGGAGCTCCGAGAATGCTGAACTAATTAAGAAGGCACGAAATTTAAATGATGATATGCCTAAATATGTTGCCTCATTGATAATAAAAGAATTTAAAGAAATGGGAATATGCAATCCAAAAGTTGGAATTTTTGGAATTACCTATAAAGGAGATGTGGAGGACACTCGGGAAACACCTGCACGGGCAATAATTGATTATTTATTACAGAATGATTTTGAAGTATCTATATATGACCCATATGCCAAGGATTTTGAATATCCATTAAATACAATAGAAGAAAGCATAAAAAATTCAGATGCCCTTATTTTTTTAACAGACCATAGTGAATTTAAAAATTTTGAAAAAGAAGATATTAAAGAAATATCTCATATGATGAAAAATAAAATTGTAATGGATATGAAAAATACATTAAATCATAATTTATGGGAAGAACAAGGTTTTAATGTTAAATTATTAGGTGATGGAAAATCATGGATTGTTAAGACATTATAAAAATAATATAATATAAAATATTAAAATATATAATTAAAAAATATGGTATAGTTAATCTTCGGTCGTTTTCACTAAACTGTCTCAAAATCGCAAAGCGATTTTTACGACCTCAAAATTCCAGAGGAATTTTTACGATAGGGCAAATAAGAGACAGTTATTGAAGATTAATTATAAATTATGTTGGGTGTAGGTAAATGAAAATAGCAATAATATTAGGAACAAGGCCAGAAATTATTAAATTATCTTCAATTATTAGGGAGCTCCAAAATTTTTCAAAGGAAAATTTTTACAGTTGTAAAACTTGTGAAGCAAATCTAAAACACAATCAATCAAACACCCATAAGGATAATAAAAACATTGAATATTTTATAATACATACAAATCAACATTATTCTAAAAATATGGACGAAATATTTTTTAAAGAATTAAATCTGCCAACTCCGAAATACAATTTAAATGTTGGTTCTGGGACACATGGCGAACAAACCGCAAAAATGATTGACGGTATTGAAAAAATATTAATATCGGAAAATCCCGATGTAGTAATTGTTCAAGGGGATACAAACACAGTTCTTGCAGGAGCTCTATCAGCTTCAAAATTACATATAAAGGTAGCACATGTTGAAGCAGGATTGCGAAGTTATGACCGAAATATGCCGGAAGAAACAAACAGGGTTTTAACAGACCATATTAGTAACTACCTATTTGCACCAACTGAAATAGCAAAACATAATTTATTGAAAGAGGGAATTAATAAAAATGTGTTTGTCGTCGGAAATACTATTGTAGATGCCACAATTCAAAATATAGAAATTGCCGAAAATATATATAAATATAATAATATGTCCATAAAAACCAATATAAATGAAGATTATTTTTTATTAACACTCCATAGGGCAGAAAATACGGACAATAAAGAAAGATTAACAAATATTGTTAATGCCATTATCAAAGCAACGGAGCAATATAATAAAAAAATCATATTTCCAATGCACCCCAGAACGGAGAAAAAATTAAAAGAATATAATTTATTTGAAAATTTACAAAAAAACAGTAAAATAGAAATTATAGAACCAGTGGGCTATTTAGAATTTCTACTTCTTGAAAAAAATGCAAAATTAATATTAACGGATAGTGGGGGAGTTCAAGAAGAGGCCTGTATTTTGGGAGCTCCATGTATAACATTGAGAGATAATACCGAAAGACCAGAAACTATATATATTGGAAGTAATATATTGGTAAATGCCGATATAAATAAAATTTTAGATGGTATCGGCGTAATGGCCAATAAAAAAATAAATGGGAATAATCCTTTTGGAGATGGAAATAGTGGCAAAGCCATCGTTAAAATATTGCTGGAAAATTAATATATGGTTAATTTAAAAAGCCCATGTATTAATTAATCTATTGTTAATAGCAAAATATTTAACTATGGTTAAATTTATTAAGTTATATAAAATATGTGAAATGTAAATAAAACGATAATTAAAGGAAATAATAATAAAGGTGATTAAATGTTTGGATTTGGAAGAAAATTAGGATTTGGAAGAATGGGAAGATGTGGCGGTATGGGTAGAGGATTTAGGCATCAAGCACAAGATAATACCGTAACAACAACGGTGGCCAACACAGAAATGCCATTAAATGAAAAATATGAATATGTTGGAGCTTGTAGATGTGGTTCAGGGGCTCATGCTTACTATAAAGCTATAAATACCGGTGAAATATTGCATGCATCAGCAGTAGCTTATGGGGAAAATACCACGCCAAAAGATACAGAATCAAAAAATACAGTAATATCAGATAGATTAAAACGGCTCGAAGAGGAAATAAAAAAATTAAAAGAAGATTTATAGTAAGTTCAATAACTGTCCTTTATCTGCCCCAAATTAAAATAAATTTCTTTATTTTTAGTAATATGATAGAGAGATTTTAGCTTTAATAGCATCTATAAATTTTTCTCTGAAAAATTTATACGACCTTAAAAATTCCTCCGGAATTTTGGGTCGTAAAAACTCCTTCGGAGTTTTGAGATCGTAAAAATCGCTTTGCGATTTTGAGACAGTTTAGCGAAAACGACCGAAGATTGACTATAAGCAGAAATTAATATAATATATTGGGTGAAATCATTATGGAAATAAAACAATTTAAATGCTCAAAATGTGAAAAAATAATAGAAGTTCCATACGGAACACCTAAACCAGAAACATGCCCTCACTGCGGAGCTCCTTCAACTTTAATCCACAGAATAGACGGAGGGGGAATGGGAATGGGCATGGGACATGGAAGAAGATGCGGATGTAGATAATAATATATTCAATATTTGATTTTTTCTTTTTATTTTTTTTATGTCGTATGTTTTAAAACTCTTTATGATAATAAATAGAATTTCAAAATCTCTTCGAGATTTTTACAATTGTGAAAATTGCCGTGCAATTTTGAGATGTTGCAAATGGATATTATTACAGGTTTTCGGGTATGTATCTTATGTTAACCTTTTTGATTAATAATTTATTTAATTATATATTTAGATTAATGTATAAAATTAAATTTATATATGGTTTGTTATTATATTATGTTAGAGTATTATATTTTTAATATATAAAATAAAATATAATTTATTATTAACAAACTTTCAAACCAGTCTCTCATACAATAATGAAATATATAAAATAGGTGGTTAAATGTCGGAATGCGATGGAAAATGTAATTCATGTTCTTCAGCTAATTCATGCTCAGATACTAAAAAGGCGATGGAAATGCAAAATACAAAAATAAAAGAAAATATGGGCAAAATAAAACATAAAATAGCAATTTTAAGTGGTAAAGGAGGAGTAGGTAAATCCACAGTAACCATAAATTTAGCCGCCGCACTTAGTGCAATGGGCAAAAAAGTAGGGGTATTAGATGGAGATATACACGGACCCAATGTTCCTAAAATGCTTGGTGTAGAACATATGCAACCAATTGGAAACGAAAACGGTATTTATCCAGTAACAAGCCCTGAAGGTATTAAAGTAATATCAATTAGCTACTTTTTACCAGATAGTAAAACCCCAGTAATTTGGAGGGGTGCAAAAATTAGTGGGGCTGTTAGGCAGTTTTTAAGTGATGTAATTTGGGGCGAATTAGATTATTTATTAATAGACACACCACCGGGAACAGGAGACATACAATTAACAATTTTGCAAAGTATTCCAGACATTGACGGTGTGATTACAGTGACAACCCCAGAAGATGTTGCCGTTCTTGATGCAAGTAAATCTATAACCATGGCAAATACGATGAATATACCCATAATAGGAGTAATTGAAAATATGGGTGGTTTCGTATGCCCTCACTGTGATAAGGTTGTGGACATATTTGGAAAAGGAGGAGGAGAAAAAGCTGCCAAAGAGTTGGATGTTAATTTCTTAGGTAGGATTCCATTAGATGTAAAGGCAAGAGAGGCATCAGATAAAGGGGTGCCCATGGTTTCAATGGATTGCACAGCATCAGAAGAATTTAAGAAAATAGTGGAAAAAATAGTGGAAAAAGTTGAAAAATAAAAAATAATTATAATATTAAATTATATTAAAATATAAATATATTCTATTTTATTTTTATTTTTGCATTTCTTTTTTATATGTATATTGTATATGTATATTTCAATATCATATCTTAAAATATAATATTTAAGTATATTAATTATATTAAAATCCAAAATAGTGAAAATATGGATGTTTATGAAGTATTATTCCAAAAATGTTTGGAATATGAAGTAATAATTGATGGTAAAGAAATTCCCCTGTGGAAACTTAAAAAAGAAAATCTTGATAATGCCAATTTTAATGTTAATGTACAGTGGGATAGCCTTCAAGATTTGGCGATAAGTATATATGAATTAAAAAAAGAACAACAAAACTCAAAAGAACTTATAAAATTCCCGATTGAAGAAATATTGGTGGCAATGGCATTTTTAAAATCAAAAACAAAAGGATATTTAATAACTGACGATATTAACAATATAAACACTTGTTTATCTCATTTGAGCGATTTAATAACTGCAAGATTAAATTGTATTTTTAGATATTATTATTTAATGAAAAAACCAGTTAATACAAATATATTCGATAGGGTCGTATTAAAATTCCATCAGCAAAAAAATATAAAAGTTAATAATTTAAATGATTTTCAAAAAATAGTATTTAAACTTAAAAATTTAGATTTTGAATATTGATATTATTTATGGTCAATCTTCGGACGATTTCGCGTACCGTTCCACAATTAAAATGTCAAAATCTCTGTCATATTACTATATAATAAAAAAAGAAATATGCCCAATAATTAGGACGGATTAGGGACAATTATTGAACTTACTATATTCAGGAGCTCCGACTAAAATATGTGATATCATGGTTAAAACAGATATAAAATTAGATTTTGATGAAGAAGAATTTTTAAACAAATATGAAAATAAGATAAAGCAATACATAAAAAATATTCTCTCCTCTAATTCTATAAATAATAACATTTTTGAATTTGATATTGAAGATTTTTTAAGTAGTTATCCGGAAATTTGTGAAATTAATGATATAATAATAGAACAACCAACACAGATCGAAGGAACAATTTTTTATATTTTTAAAGATACATATATGGAGCTCTATGGAGATGATGAAAAAACTTCAAAAGAATTGGAAAAATACCAAATAGCATTTAAAAAACCGCTGGGTTGCGATAAAAAAATAGATGAAATAAACTCCGCAGATATAAATAAATTGGTAGATTTTGAAGGAAATATAATAAAAGCAGCAAAAGTATGTGCATTATTGAAAAAGGCATGTTTTGTATGTAGAAATTGTGGAAATATATCTTATAAAACTATTCATGATTATTTTACATTTCCAAAGAGATTTTGTGATAATAAAAATTGTGGAGCAGAAATGTCATTGGACTTAAACAGCTCTTCCTATATAAATATACAGGAATTGGAAATTCAGCAACCCATAGACATTATGAAAAATCCAGATGACCCACCACGAAGTATAAGGGCATTTCTTGAAAACTCCGACGGAATATACTCTGGAAGGGTGGATGTAGTTGGAACAGTGATGAAAAAATTTACAAAACCAAATATGCCAGTTTTTGAGATATATGTAAAGAGCAACCATATAAAATTAAATGAAAGTTTTCAAAAAATAGAGGTAAGAGATATAATATCCAACACCGAATTAATGGAAACTATGAATGAATTGGGTAAAAAGAAAAATATTGTTGAAATATTATCTCACTATCTCATACCACAAATAAAAGGGTATGAAATGGTTAAAAAATCAATATTTTTACAGCAAATAAAAGGATGCACAAAATTTTTACCAGATGGTTCTCAATTGAGAAAGGATAGCCATATACTTCTTATAACAGACCCAGGAATTGGAAAATCTACAATGTTAAGAAAAATAGCCAGACTATTTCCACAAAACGCTTATGCTTCGGTTACCACTGCAACGGGCGGGGGACTTACGGCTAATGTGGTGAGAGAAAGCACGGAAATAGGAGATGGCTGGGTTGTAAAGCCAGGGGTATTTGTTAGGGCTAATGAGGGAACGGCATGTATTGATGAGCTTACCGTTGAAAGAAATATTATGAAATATATTCTTGAAGCTATGGAATCCCAAACCATACATATTAATAAAGGAGGGATAAATGTAAAATTACCTACAAAATGTGCTGTTCTTGCGGCATGTAATCCAAAACGGGGAAGATTTGATTCAAATTTGGGCGTAATTGAACAAATAAATGTCCCATCCCCTCTTCTTAGTAGATTTGATTTAATATTTCCATTGAAGGATATACCCGATAAAAAAAGAGATGAAGAAATAGCCGAACATATTTTAAATACCCATATTGAAACAGCTACCAAAGATTATAAATTATTAAGCTCGGTAGAAATAGACGGCATTACTGTTAATGAAGAGTTAATAAAAAATTATATAATATATTCTCGGACTTGTGCTTATTTTGAGGAAAACCATTCTTTATTTAGAAGTGATACCGTAGATGAGAAAAAATTAAAAAATCCACATCTCACAAAATCGGCAAAAAAATTAATAAAAAATTATTATATAGATATGCGAAAATTGGGGGAAGGGGACAATCCAATCCCCGTAACCGCCAGACAGCTGGAGGCGGCAATAAGAATATCGGAAATGCATGCCAAAGCAAGACTATCAAAAAAAGTCGAGGAAATTGATGCAAAAGTTGCAATTGGTATTATTGAGGAATGTTTAAACCAAGTTGCATATGACCCCGAGACTGGAAAATATGATATTGGTAAAGCCATGGGACAGCTACCAAAATCAAAAATGGATAAAATGGATAAAATAGTTGATATAATCAGGGAGCTCCAAGCATTATCAGATAACAAATTAGCTTATGAGCAGGATATAACTGAAAAAGCTTTTGAGTTTGGAATATCTGAAAAAGAAGTTGAGGATGCACTGGAAAAATTGAAAAAAAGTGCAGATATTTATTCTCCAAAGTTCGGATACTACAAAGTCTCGTAGAGACTTTGTAGGTCAATAACTCTGAAAGAGTTATTGCAGACTATAAAGTCTCATAAAGAGGTTATAGGTCAATAACTCTGAAAGAGTTATTGCAGACTATAAAGTCTCATAAAGAGGTTATAGGTCAATAACTCTGAAAGAGTTATTGTAGATTATAAGGTTTCGTAATTATTAAGTATTTTTTTAAATTCTTTTTCAACAATATTTATATTATAATTATCTAAATCAATTTTATTTTTAATAGATTTAATATAATTTTTTCGGAGCTCCGAGATTTTTTTAATATTTTCTTTATCAAGTTTATGAGTTTTTATATATTCTCCCATAATTTGCCGAGTAATTTTATCAATATTGTATATTATGTTTTCTTTTTCCGTAATTTCTTTTTTTTCCTTTTTAAATGGTTTATTATCGTTATGTTTTATTTCTAATATTTTTTCAACTATTTTGTTGTAATTTATCTCTTTTGTGGTATCTATTGTTATATCGGGCTTATCCCAACTATATTTAGTGCCAGGCTCATCAAATTTATTAAACATATCAATAATTACTTCATTTGGTATTTTAGCTCCTCTTTGGATATTTCTTTTTAAAATGGTATCTAATGGAGCTTTTAAATAAATCATTATATGATTTTTATTATTTTCTTTGGCAATATTTATTAAATCCCTTCTTTTTGAATTATAATAATTTGTATCATCAACTATAACAGTATAATCCTTTAAAGCATTTTTTATTAAATAATCTGTGGAATTTTTTATAAATTCCTCCTGTTCATTACTCCATTGCGGGAATTGCTCTCTAATTAAATCAGTCCCTAATATAATATTATCTATTCCTTTTTCCCATAATTTTTTAGATAATTTTTTTGAAAATGTGGATTTCCCCGTGCCGGGAAGTCCCGTAAGTATTATTAGCACGATATCCCCGTATTATTCAAATAATTTCAGTTTTATCTTTTTATTTTCATTCATTAAAACAGATACCCTACTATCAAAGGCATCATCTTCCAATTTGTAGAAGCTATTGTTATCCAAAATTTTGCTTAATTCAAGTATTTCCTCATGTTTAAGCATGTCGTCAAGATTTAATCTTTTTCTTGAATATCCTACATTCATATATGATTTTAATTCTATTAAATTAGCATTTGCTTTTTCGTAAATTGGGATAAATTTTTCAATGTCATCGTTATAATCCCTTATAATGGTGGTTCTTAGACAGGTTCTTTTTTTATCATTCAATATGTCAAGAGTATCCATTATTTTATTCCATTGAGTTTCAGTTCCCCTACATATTTTTTTATAGCTATCAAGGTCATAGGCATCGACGGATATATATAATTGAGTTGGATTTATTTCCTCAATAACTTCTGTTAATATACCATTTGACACCACAAATGTAGAAAATCCTTTTTTATGGAATATTTCAATTAGCTCCTTAAAATAGGGATAAATCGTAGGTTCTCCTGAAAGAGATAAAGCCACATGCTTAGGATTTGCCAATTCATTGTATTTCTGTTCCCCAATTCTATCTAATATACCTTTATATCCAGTAATAAGCGTATTATGCATTTTTAATATATTTTCTGCCACTATTTCAGGTTCGTCCCATTTTGGCATTTTATAATTTGAGTTGTTATCCATGCCTATGTCCGAAGGTAAAGCCCTCCAACAAAATATACAACTTTGCTGACACCAAATTACCGAAGGTGTGCATTGAATACATCTATGAGTTGCAATACCATAGAACTTTGATTTATAACAACTTTTATTTTCCAGAAGGGCTTTTTTTACCCAGCCACATAATTTAACTGCTGAATGTTCTTTTATTTGATAGTGTTGTTTTCTTAACACAGTGTAAATTTCATTAGGTATATTTTCGTTTTTTTCCATTTTTTATCACGGCAATATAAATTAATAATAAAAATAATATTATCATGTGAATATATAAAATATATACAGAAATAAAATATAAAACTATAAAATAAATAAAATATAAAAAAACCAAAATTATTTTTATGTCTATTTCAACATATAAAAATAATCATTTAACCAATCTACAACACCTTTTTTAACAAGGTTATTTTCAATGGCATTAATTATTTCATTTACTATATCTATTGGAGCTCCGTTGGTGGTATCAATTTCATAAACCTTGGGGGAGTTATCAAGTGATTCAATGAGGCACACATCTAAACATTCAGCTTCAATATTTTCTTTAATTTTATTAGAGCTATATTTTCTGTTTTTTAATCTCTCCAATATTATTTCAGGGTTGCATCTAAGCACTATCGTATAATCCGCATCAAGTAAATGACTTACATGTCCATCTAATACAATATTTGAATTATTGGTATATTCTTTTTTTAAATATTTTCGGAGCTCCGAAAAATCCACCACAAAAGAGTCCATAGATATATCTTTTTCGATATATAGATTATTATCTTTTACTATTTGGGTTATATCTATGTAATTATAACTAGGGCTATTTTTATTATTTTTATTCAGTTCATCAACCAATATTTTTGATATTGTAGATTTTCCAACGCCGGGTGTTCCTGTTATGGCTATTTTTATTATTTCACCTGATTTTATATTATGTTCAAAAATATATATTATTTAAACGCAATATATTAATATTTATTATTCTGCATTTTTAGAATATCTGTCAAGTTTAATTCCACTCTTAACTGCAATAATTACACTTTCATCTATTTTTCCTAGGGTATAATCCATAGTTTCCAAGTATTTTTTAAAATCAGAAAATTCTTTAATAATAGCCTCTATTGGAATATCTTCCAGGTTGATTATAACTACATCATGTTCTATTATTTTTTTAAGATTGTCAAAATCATCGGGTGCCTTTATTCGTGCCGTGAGTAATTTTGGGGGTATTTTTTCTTTTACTATTTTGATTTTAGGTTTGGATTCTACCTCTGGTTTCTCTTTTATCTCTATTTTAATTTTATTTTTATCAGTAATTTCTTTCAATGGTTCTGGGGCAGGGGGATTTTTTATTACATTTTCTACATATCCCCTATCATTTACCTCCTCAGAAGAATATTCCTCACCAATTACCACATAATCATCATCCACAGGCACCTGAACTGGTGGCCCATCATTTCCAAACAATTTTAGTTTTAATTTATCAATAGCCTTTTTAACCATACTACTTACCTACTTATTTATTTTTAACTTTTATATGATATATTTATAAATATATTTTTAGTGTATATTTAATATATTTTATAACATATATATTATGTATCTTTTTTATATGTTATGTATTTGGTATCCTTTATATATGGTATCCTTATGTATTTGGGAGCTCCCGTAGTAAAAATTATCGATTAACAAATAGTTAATCTTCGGTCTTTTTCAGTTAAATCCATAATAAAGCTAAATTAGTAGCCCCACTTAATATGATAACAGAGGACAGATAAAGGACATTTCTTGAAGATTAACTATAAATACAGAATATATATTATATACTATTAAGTATCCATAAATATAAAGATAATAAAGATAAAAATAAACGAAATATATGCGCCGTATTATGATATACGAATATCAATATTATATGTAAATCTTATATAATTTCAAGGAGGAATATTATGCTATTGACCATTGATAATTTTGATTTTAAAGGAAAAACTGTTGCATTGAGAGTAGATATAAACAGCCCCATAGACCCCCAAAATGAGATAATATTAGATGATGCACGAATAAGGGCATGTTCTGATACAATAACAGAATTATCCAATAATGGAGCAAAAGTAGTAATAATGGCACACCAAAGCCGACCGGGAAAAAAAGATTATACTACCTTGAAATCCCATGCCGAAATACTTTCCAAAGTATTAAATAAAGAAGTTAAATATGTAGATGACATGTTTGGCTCTCATGCCGAGTCTACAATAATTAATATGGAAGATGGCGACATCGTATTGCTTGAAAATGTTAGATTCTATGCCGAAGAAGTTTTAAAAGATTGGAAAAAATGGAAAGACGACACACCTAAAAAACAGGGCAAAACCCTAATGATACGAAAGATACACCATTTATTTGATTATTTTATAAATGATGCTTTTGCAGCGGCTCATAGGGCTCAACCATCTTTGGTGGGATTAGCATATTATGTTCCAGCAATTGCGGGAAATGTTATGTATAATGAAATAAAAACCCTTAGTAAGGTATTAAATAATCCCGAAAAGCCTTGTGTTTTTGTGTTAGGTGGTGCAAAAGCTGATGATAGTATCGAAGTAATTAAAAATGTTCTCAGTGGAAACATTGCAGATAAAATATTAATATCAGGAATTGTAGCGAATATATTTTTGCTGGCAAAAGGCTACGACATAGGAGATAATAAGGCCGTAGTAGAAAGTATGGGATATTTAAATCAAATAGAAATTGCAGAACAGTTAATAGCTACATACGGCGATAAAATTGTATTTCCAATAGATGTTGCACTAAATATCGATGGAGAACGAAAAGAAGTAGATTTAAATCTTAATGAAAAAATAGAATATCCTATTTATGATATGGGTAGTAAAACTATAGAATTATATAATGGCCACATAAAAAATGCTAAAACTGTGGTTGCCAATGGTCCTGCTGGTGTTTTCGAAAATAAAAACTTCATAAAAGGGACAGAAGGTATTTTAAATAGTATGGCTGAAACCGATGCATTTACTATAATTGGCGGAGGACATTTATCTGCTGCGGCGGCGGTTGTTGGATTGGATAAAAAAATGGACCACATAAGCACCGGGGGAGGTGCATGCATTGAGTTTTTAGCAGGAAAAACCCTTCCAGTAATCAAAGTTTTGGAAAATTCATATAATAAATATAGGCAATATGGTAGAAATATATAACTAAAATATGAATAAATTACTATTTTATCATATATATAATATGATAAATATATAACTTAATATTAATATAATTGTTTTATCAATTTTATCAATTTTTTAGAGGAGCTCCATGAATTTAAAAAAATTAGCATCAGAGTTAAAGGAATTTGAAGGCGTAAGTAGGAAAAAAGAAATAAAATCAGTAGTAGAATCATTAAGATATGATGACAGCGAATATTATTTTGATATTATATCAGATTTTGGAGACGATGCCGCAATAATTGGCATAGATGAAGAAAAAGCCATATTATTAGCTGCCGATGGAATTTGGGGAAATTTGTTGGAAAAAGACCCCTATTGGGCAGGTTATTGTGCCGTCCTCGTAAATGCCAATGACATCGCAGCAATGGGAGGAGCTCCCATAGGCATGACAAACATTATAAGCATAAATGATGAAGAAGTTGGAAAGGAAGTTTTAAGAGGCATTAAAGACGGAGTTGAAAAATTTGGTATCCCTATGATTGGAGGACATACTCATCCCGATGCCAAATGCAATGTTCTAGATGTTTCAATTACGGGAATTGTAAAAAAAGACAGCGTATTGAGAAGTGATACAGCAGAAATAGGGGATAAAGTAGTTTTTGCCTATGATTTAGATGGTAAAATACATGAAAAATTTGATTTAAATTGGGACACTACCACAATGAAACCAAAAAAACTTGTAAGAGACCAGTTAAAAGCCCTTGAAATAATCGGAGAAAAAAAACTTGCCACAGCATGTAAAGATATTAGCAACCCTGGAGCTCTTGGAACTCTTGGTATGTTGTTGGAAGTCTCCAAAAAAGGAGCAATAGTGGATATTAATAAAATACCAATGAATAAAGAGGTCCCATTAAACCAGTGGTTAAAAATATATCCTGGCTGTGCCTTTGTATTTACGGCAAAAGAGGAAAACATAGAAAAATTAAAAGAAGTTTTGAAATTTGTAAATATAACTGCGGAAGTTTGCGGTGAAGTAATCGAAGAAAGAAAATTAATAGTTAAAAAAGATGAAGAAGAAGAAATTTTGTTTGATTTTAATAAAGAATATATTTGTGGATGCTAGGAAAAATAAAAAATAAGAGGAGAAATTATAGTCAATCTTCGGTCTTTTTCATAAATATACCACAATTAAAAAGCCAAAATATATTGTTATATTACTAAAAACGAAGTAAATATGCATAATAATTTATGGCACATAAGGACAGTTATATTGAAGATTAACTATGGATGACTTATTGGTGGTAAAATGAAAATAATGATAGATGGAGTATTTTATAATGATGAAATGATTGATTTTAAAAAAATAATGAAAAATCTTGTAAAAGAATTGGGTGATGCCGTAATAGTTAGGTCTTTGGAGCTCCCTGAAATTGGAGCAATTTATGAAGATTCATATTATTATAGATGCGGATTTACATTGGATAAAGAGATTACCGAAAAAATGGATAAAGAAGAATTGGATAAACTAAAAGAAAAAATTATTTCATTATTTCCCGAAAATACCTCTGTCTATAGTTTAATTTGCGAGATATACGAATAGATATACGAATAAATAATAAAATGATAAAATGGATAAGGAAAAACAAACAGTAAAAAAATTTTACGATAATTGGAAAATTGAAAATTTTCCAAAATATATTAATCTTTTAATGGAATTTGAGGAAGATTTATTGATAAATATTATAAATAATTCAGATAATTTTAAAAAAATAAAAAATAATTTAATTTTAGATTGTGGTTGTGGGCATGGTTCCTATTATAATTTAACAAAGGAATATAATGCCATATATTTTGATTTTTCCACAAACTTATTAAAAAAATTTGAAAAAAAACATAACTTAAAAACTAATAAAATATGCGGGGATATTTCTAATTTGCCATTTAAAGACAATTCTTTTGATTTAATATTATGTATAAATGTGCTGGAACATATCAAAGATTACAAAAAAGCATTGATGGAGATTAAACGAGTTTTAAAACCAAATGCCATGGCAATAATCGTTGTAGTGAATAAAGAAAGCTGTATAAATGAAGATATTTTTAATGATTTTGTAGTATATCATAGACCGTTAAAAAAATCAGATTTTAATAATCTAATGGGATTTGACTTAATAAAATGTATATCATTTTATTTTATACCCCCACTATTTAAAATATTTCCCGCATTTATTTTAAAAAGAATATTGTCCATATTTCATAAAGTTGATATTAAATTAAATGAAATATTCAAAAATAAAGGGCAATTTTTGTATATTGAATTAAAAAAGCAGGAGTGATTTATTATAAAATAAATAATAATAGTAAATAATAATTGGTGGATTTATGATTTATTGCTTGGGACCAAAAGGAAGCTATACAGAAGAGGCAGCAGAAATATTTTCAAAAATAATAAAAGATAAAAATATTGAATATTGCAACTCGATATATGAAGTATTTGAACGAGTAGAACAGGGAAATAATAATTGTTATGGGGTAGTTCCTTCTGAAAACTCCATAGAAGGTTCTGTATCTCTTACAATGGATTTACTTTTAGAATTTCCTGTAAAAATATTGGGGGAAGTAGATATAAATATAAATCACTGTTTAATTGGATACAGTAAAGATAAAATTAAAAAAATATTGGCTCATCCACAGGCATTGGCCCAATGTAGAAAATATATAAAAAAACACGATTGGGAAACAGAATCAGTTTTAAGCAATAGTATGGCGGTTAAAAAAGTATATGATATGAAAAACGAAGAATTAGGGGCAATAGCATCAAAAAAAGCTGGAAAATTATATAATTTAAATATTCTTGATACAAATATACAGGATTATCCAAACAACACCACACGATTTATATTAATTGGAAAGGACTGTGAAGATTCAAATGATATATCATTTACTAATAACGACACTACAAAAAAATCTACAATAATAATTGAATTAATCGGGAATAAACCCGGAGCCCTATACAATATATTAAAAGAATTCAATAAAAAAAATATCAATTTAACGAGAATAGAATCCCGACCATCTAAAACAAAATTGGGTAGTTATATATTTTATATTGACTATGAAACACCAGAAAATGAAAAAGAATTAATTAATTCATTGAAAAATTATGTTTCCAATATAAAATATTTGGGGAGCTCCAATATCTTTTCAAAATTTTTATAGTTAATTTTGGGAGCTCCCTTAGAATATCAATTATTTATATTAATAAGTTGCCAATGGCAAGAATTAACATAATTCCCATAAATCCCAAATGAGCCGAATAAATCCCGGTGTTTTGGAATTGGGTTTTTAATATGTTGCATATTGTTCCACATATGGTGAATGGAGTAATTATCTGCAATGCTATTGCCATATAATGTATAATATTATTATCGATAAACAAAGAAGCTACTGTAAATACAAATGCAAGTATAAGGGATGCAAAATGAGGCATTAACCTCATTCCTGTCATTCTAAATGTAGCAAATCCTGAAAGCATACTTCCAAAAATTACGGATAATGATATTAGCGTAATAATTTCATTCATAATATCACCTTATAACCATACTGGTCTAACGGTTGGTTTTGATAAATAGTTAAAGAATGTCGGAGCTCCTGCAATTTCAAATCCATCTTCCAAATTTTTCGCACTTATACCCCTAAATTCTGCACTTAATTCACAGACATATATTTTAATTCCATTATTTAATGCATTTTTAACTAATTCGCTTAATTTTGGGAAAGCTGGATGTTTAACTTTATCGCATTCTCCTTTTTGCCCCATACTTGCACCATCAAGCATTAAAAATATTGTGGGTTTTAACTTCATTTTTAAAGCCACATCTGCCATCATAAAGGTAGAATATGCTTTTTCGGCATTTCCTGTTCCAGTGGTATTTATTATAAATATCTCGTCAATATTAACGGAGGTAGCTCCTTCCTCTTTCTTTTCTCCCTTTTTTATTAATATTTTGTATGTTCCATCAGTTTGTTCCTCAACAGATACAACGACATGTCCCATACTTTTTAATCCTTCGGTCAAATCTACCAAAGCAGGTTTTCCAGCGTTGATTTCAAGGAGCTCCCCTGTTTCCATTTTTTCAAGGATATCGGAAACCATCATTATAGGTCCTGGGCATGTTGCTCCAACTACGCTTATTGTTTTATTTGCCACAATTTCACCCACGAGTATCTTTATTGTATTTCCTTC
The DNA here is from genome assembly GCF_000017185.1 of Methanococcus aeolicus Nankai-3. NCBI lineage: Archaea > Methanobacteriati > Methanobacteriota > Methanococci > Methanococcales > Methanococcaceae > Methanococcus > Methanococcus aeolicus. The sequence goes on from NC_009635.1 coordinate 523,902, forward strand.
TTTTTCTATTTTATAGCCTAATTTTTTTATTGAATTTTCAATATCTTTTATTTGATTTTCGCCATCTGTCTCAACAATCAATATTCCGTCTTTCATTTTACTTAAAACAGCATCTACCAATATAGATGGACTTCTTAAACATTTTACAGATATTTTTCTTATCATAACATCACTCCATTAAGTTCTTGATTATGTCGCATTTTGGATATGTTATTTCTATTATTTCATACCCATAATCCTCCAATAACATTTTAATTGTGGTTTTGGTATCCTCTCCCCTACACAAACCACATGCAACTTTTAAATTTTTGTTATTATTATCTATTTTTTTATTTTCGTCTTTGCAAGTTATTATTATTTTCATAATATCTTTTATTACTATATTCTATTGTGTTATGAAATAACACAACCGATAAATATTAAAAAAATAAATTATAATATTAAATTATATTTATTTAATATTATAAACTCAATAATTTTTCTTTTAACTGTTCTTTTTGTGGAGCTCCCATAAATGCCACTTCACCATCTATTACAATAGTGGGCACTGCCATAATTCCATAATCTGCGGCTCTTTTTGGTTCTTCCATAACATTTACATGCTCTACTTCAAAATCTCCCTTAATTTCTGCTAAAACTTCCTCAACTGCTCTTTTAGCTGCCGGACAGTGTGGGCACTGTGGTGATGTGAATACTTCTATTTTTACCATTATTATCCCTCCTATCATTTATTAATTATTATTTAATTTTATGCCTATTTATTATATTTTAATTATGCTATTTAATATTATCCCCAAATTTCTTTAAAGTGCTCTAATGCTTTTATTATATGCTCTAAGTCTGATGGAGGGAATGCGAATACCATTTGATCATCCTTAATTTCTGCGTATTTTCTTGAACCATTACAGCCAAGTGTAGCATTTGATACTCCCCTTATTTTAACTGCGGCTACTGCATCAGCACATAAAGACTGAATACCTGCAAAATCTGCCTGGAATCTACCGCCTCCGACATATAATAATGCTTGAACTAATCTTAATCCTTTTTTAGGTGTTGTAATTACTACAATTGAATCAGGTGTGAAATTAGCTTCATTTAATGGTGCATAAACACCAGCATATTGTGGCTCCTCCACTTTTGGAATTGCTCCAACTGTTTTTACAGCCCCTTCCTCTGTTTCGAAGTTTCCTAATTTGTGGTATAATTTACCTGTTTTTAATGGTTCTGGTGCATCATGGAGAACCCCAATAGCAAAAGCTCCACCTTTACAGGAATGTTTTTCGACTGGTGCATAAAATTTTTTTCCCTCCATTCTTGCAATTTGAATCATTTCGCAATGTCTTGTTGATTCCTCCAATTCTGGTATATTTTCAGGGAGCTCCTCTTTTGATTTTACCAATTTTACAGCAACTGCGGGATATTCTAATCCTACCATTTCTTGAAATTTTTTACCTAATTCCATTAATTCCATAGTATCACCCAATTTATCTATAATATATAATTATTTTTGGAGTATATATATGTTGGCTATTTATGGTTATGTATTTTATCTACACTACTATAAACAACCATCTCATATATAAAGTTTTCGATTTAAATGAGGTTGTCGAAAAATATTAATTATGAATATATAATATGATGGGCGAAACTAATTAAACGAAATCCTTACGGATTTCGTCTATCTTTGGAAGATTGGAAACTAAAGGCAGATTATCTAATGGTGAAAGATTTATAGTTAATATGTACATCGAAACAAACAAGTGAGTTTCGAGCTATAAAATCCGTAAGAATTTTTTTCTTATTTTTTAGTTTCGACTATTCTATTTTATTTTTTTAATCTTTAAAGTAATAACATTACAAGCATTATTAGTAAAATTTTTACAATAATTGATATAGTATAATTAATCATAGCTAATTTTAGACCAAATCTACCAAATAATGCAACATAGGTCCCGATGGAGTGCTTCAAATATATCATAGATATTCCAATTATATTTCCAATTAACAGCGTTAGTAATGCCTGTTTTTCGTTTAGGGCTCCATTTTTTATCAAAATATCTACAGTAGCATATCCTGCGGAGAAATGGGCAAAATTTGCAACTAAAACCATTACTGCTTCTCCCGGTAAATTTAGTATGCCAAATAATGGCGTAAATATCTCTTTTACAATATCCGTTAAACCAAAAGTCATTAGGCAATATATTAGTAATGTAAATATTACAATCATAGGAATTACTTTTTTTAGGAGCTCTACAGATTTCATAACACCTTTCGTAATAACTTCCCTATTGAATATAATTTTTTCATTGTTGTTGGTATTGATGTTTATTGGTTTCCTTTCAAAAAAGATATTTGAATATATAATTCCAATTGAAGCCATTAAAAATCCAGAAAACATATTAAAAAGAACATATATTATTCCTAATTTATATCCGAGAAAGACAATGGCAAGTGGTAGTTGCACCCTAAATATACTTTCTCCCAAAATTATCGGCAATGGGCTTATTATTGCGGTGGCTATTGTCTCTTTATTGTTTATTTTATTATCTTTATAGAATTTGGCAAGCATCGATTTTCCAACTGTTGGATTTATAAAATTCCCCAACAATGCTACTACACACTCCTCAGGTAAATTTGAGATTAAACATAATGGTTTTGTTATTTTCTTAATTATGGATAACAGATTCGTTTCCTCAATGATTCCTGCAATAATAATCCCAACCGATGATAAAATAATTATTTGGGTTAAATAAGATAATATATCCAATGGTATCGCCCTTATGCCTTTTAGTAAATATAAATAACAATAATAAAATAAAAAATAATATGTTGTAAATAAGATTAATTTGCGAATAAAATTAACATTACAATTAGTTCTTCATTTTTTTAATTCTTTCCTTGACTGCCTGCCCAATTTGCATTATTTCTTCATTTTCCAGGGGATTTGGGATTGCGCCCATATCATTTTCATAAATCTTCCTGGCGAGCTCTCTATAAATAGATGAAATTTCACTGTCAGGAGCATATTCAATTACAGTTTTTCCTTCAATCTCACCCTCAGCAATAAGCATGGAATTTGGAATTTTGCCTGTAATCTCAGTTCCTATTTTATTGGCCATTTCTTCAACTAAATCATAAGCATCTAATGAGCCCCTAACATTGTAAATTAATCCTCCCAGCCTACTTCCTCCTTTTTTAGCAAATTCCTTCATGCCTCTGCATATATTATTTGCCGCATACATTGCCATGTAGTCGGAGGAAGTTACAACATAAATTTGCTTAGCCAATCCCATTCTTAAAGGCATGGCAAATCCTCCACAAACAACATCTCCAAGAACATCATAAAGAACTATATCCACGCCTAATTCCTCATATATATCCATTTTCTTTAACAAATCTATTGCTACAATGACACCCCTTCCAGCACATCCGTATCCTGGCTTTGGTCCTCCTGCCTCAATGCAGTATATGCCATTATACCCTTTATGGATGATTTCATCCATTTCAATCTTTTTTCCCTCTATTGCATCCTCTAAACTGAGTTTTTCCATTCCTTTTTCTCTCAGCGTGTCCAATATTGTAGGAATCTCTTCCCCTCCCCTTAAATTTGAAGTGCAGTCGTGTTTTGGGTCGCACCCGATTACCATTACCTTTTTTCCCTCATCTGCAAGTGCCGCCGCTATATTGCATACTGTTGTAGATTTACCAATTCCTCCTTTTCCATAAAATGCTATTTGTTTCACATTATCACCTTAATTCTTATTTTATATAATTACATTAATCTCATTATGATTAGTCCTTACAATCACAATGCCAGCATGTTTGGAATATATCAACAATATCTGCCCAATAGTTTGATAAACTTGGATTTCTCATTGAATACTCTATATTTCCCAATAACAAGTGTGATTTTGGTTCTTTGGAGACAATTTTATAGGTTTCCCTTGCTATATTTACAGAATTGTTGAAGCCCATTTTTGATATTTGCATCATCCGCCTCATATCGAATAATTTTATGCCGTTTCTTAAATATTCAAACATGTTATTTTCCATTCCGCCTACGCACAATTCAATACCATGTTCCTTCATAGCCTTTATTTCTTCCTCAGTAGTTGGATTTATCAATACTTCTGGAGCATATCCTTGATGATTTTCAATAAATCTTGTCATTGAATTGGATATGTGTTTAACAGCATCATCTTTCATCATTAAATTCATTCTTCTAGTTTTTAATATTAAAACAGGGCATTCCATTCCTACGTCTTCAATCAATGTTTGCATTGCCCCTCCATGAACTGAAAATCCACTTGCTATTTTTTTACCTTTTAATTTTTTCCTATATTTTTCAAGTTTTTCATCTGCTTCTTTTTTTCTTTTTTCAATTACATCAGTATCCAAGTCCAGAGCTCCGGCAATAGCATACAAATATTTGGCAAACCCATTTAATGTCGTTAGTGAGTCCTCTATTTTTAGTCGTGGCGGCATAAGATATTTTGTCCCAAATTTCTTCTCGGCATATAATACCCAATCTGCTGGAAAATCTACCAAATTGAGCTCAGCCCTTGGAATGTTTTTTATATCTTCAATGGTGTTGTTGTTGAAATAAACTCCATTAACATGAGCTCCCATCTCTTCCAAAATATCTACAAATTCATCAACTGAATCTGTTCTATGGTATGAAAGTTTGCAAATATTTAAACTCTTTTCAATTTTATCCTGTTCCTCCATTACCTGAGTGGCTAATGAATATAATGCACTTTGCATGCCAACGGGAGCTCTCTTTGCATTCCCTGTGTCGTATATAATCTTTGCATCAATCATATCCCTGACTTCATCCAATGTAATATCGTAATCCTCCCCAATCAAATCTGGGGCACATGTTGATATAATTAATATGAGCTCAGGATGGTATTTTTTATTAACCTCCAAAACCTTTTCTACCAATTTCTCATGACCGCCATAAACTGTATCAACCTCTGTTAAATTTGTGCAAGGTAAATTGTAGGTTATCTCATAAGGTGCAAATGTGTTTATCTTCCTTTGGAATGCACAACCTACTGGTGAATGGAGTATTGGGACACATCCTTTTATTTGGTTTGCAATCCTTAAAGCTCCACAAACCTTCCCAGGAACACCGCTTTGCCTATGCAGTGGAAGGTTTGAGCAAATTCTTATTTTCTGTTCTTTATACTGCATATTGCCACCTATTATGCCTTTGTAATTTCATTTATAATTCTTTCAATAATTGTAGGAGCTCCCCTAAATCCAGCAAGTGGAGTATTATTTAAAGATATTTCATCAACTACTGGATAGGAGAACCTTATTAATGGTATGTTTTTATTTTGTGCCATTTTCTTTTCATAACTGGAACCAAACAGTATCTCAATGTTATTTTCCATAATTTTATCTTCCAGCTCCTTTCTGTCGTCTATAACAATATTTTCCACGATATCCTTAATTTCCTTTATTTTGCTGTTGATATTGTAAAATTTTGAAACGCCCAAGGTATCAATGTCAAACCCTATCTCATCAGACAAAAATTTGGCAAATCCAAATGCCTTATAATCTCCAACTACTGCGGAGCTCATGCCGTAGAATCCTTTTAAATAGAACTGAACCTTTTCAACAGTTTTGATTATCTTCTTCTTTTCCTCTTCAACAAACTCAAAATCAACATTAACATGCTCATTTAGCGAGTTTAAAAATTCCAAGGTCCCATTTAAGCCATATGGATAATCAACAACAACATATGGGATGTCAAATTTCTTTTTCATTAATTCTGCCAATTTAATTCCATCTCCAAAGACGACATTTAATTCAGCATTTGGAGCATTCTTTATGGCATCAAAAGTATCGCAGGTTAAAATAGAATTTATATTAACTCCTGCATTACAGCAAATCCTCCTTATTTCTTCAATATCTTCCTTAGCCTTAAAATCATCGATTTTTATACCAATCAAATTTATTGAGTTTGGAATGGTTTCTTTTTGCTCCATAAATTGAACTAATGATTTTAATGCTTCATCATAACCTGAATATGCCAAACTGTGATATCCTGCTCCGCTAAAATAGATTATATCTTTATCAATTTCATCCTTTGCTAAATTAACAATACTCTCTAAATCTTCTCCTAAAATACCTGATGAACAGCAATCCATAGCAACAATAAAATTTGGTTTAATGGTCTCATATACCTTTTTTATTGCCAATAAGCACTTGTTTTCCGCCCCATAAACCAAATCCCTTTGATGCATTCCAGAAACTGCAATTCTCCAATCGCTGTTATCCTGCAAAACTTCCAACATCATCACACCAGAATGGCATCCAGGTGGTGAGTGTAATATTGAATATCCGTCAAGTATTCCATTGAATGCCCTAATGGCTCCAATCATTCTACAACCCTGCAAAGGTTCCATTGAATCACCAAAATGAATTTTTAGTTTATTAATATTTTAATGTAATTTAACATAAATTATTACATAATATTTATTATTTATTATTTATTACTTGTTATTTATTATCAAATATACATTTATATTATTCAACTATATATCGATAAAATCAAATAAAGAAAAATTAACAAGTTTTTTCGCAAACAATCATTAAATTTATCTTTTCGCAGTCCAGAGTTTCTACTTTAAATGTTAAATTGCATTCATTTGCTATCTCTTTGAATTTTTCCAAATCTATGCCGTTTGAAAAAGGGAGCTCCCTGGCAATTTCTTCATTATAATGGTGGTTGCCAACATTTCCTTCTTTTTTTTCACTTTCAATTAATATCAATTTACCTCCATTTTTTAGAAGTTTAGTCCATCCATTAATGGCTTTTTCTGGATTTGGGAGTGTCCATAATATATGTCTTTCTACAATAGCATCAAAAGAATCATTATCAAAAGGCAGATTTTCGGCATCCCCTAATTTGAATAAAATATCATATCCATTCTCTTCCGCCTTCTTTTTTGCTTTACTGAGCATTCCCTCAGATAAATCCACACCTATAACATCATGCCCGAGCTCAGCCAAAATTAATGATAAAAAACCTGTTCCACATCCGACATCAAGAACCTTTTTTCTATCTCCAAGTATCTCCTGCAATGCACTTCTAACGGCTCTTTTATCTTTCTCCGAGTTTATACCGTGTGCCGATATGTTGTCATATTTTTTTGCATGATTGTCCCATCTTGATTTGATATATTCCTTAATACTCATTGTATCGCCTTTTTATTATTTTTATTATTTTTTATTAATATAAATTAAATTTTATTATATTTTATTATAAATCTTTATTTATTATTATTCCATTACTCTACTTTTTCTTTTCTTGGGTCGAGAATATCCCTTAGTGCGTCCCCAAGAGTATTAAATAATAAAACGCAAATTGACAACACCAAACCCGGATAAATCATCAGCCACGGTGCTGTATCCATGTATGTCATTGATTCTTTCAGCATAAGCCCGAGCTCAGGTGTTGGCGGCTGGACACCCAATCCAAGAAAACTCAAACCTGCAATGGATAAAACAGAGTGTCCTATCATCAGCGTGGCTAGTGGAATTATGGGCATTACTGCATTTGGAAGAATGTGCTTTGCCATTATGTAAAAATCACTTCCTCCAACTGCTTTTGCCAATGAAATATATTCATTTTCCTTTAATGACAAAACCTCACTTCTTACAATCCTTGCATACCCTATCCATCCAAGCAGTGAAAGTGCTAAAATCAGCGTAGCCATGCTCTGTCCAAGCACTGCAATTAAGGTTAATGCAAAAATAATGTTTGGAAATGCCATCAGTGTGTCTATGGTTCTGCTAATTATCTCATCAACAACACCTCCATAATAGCCTGCTATTAATCCGGCTGAGACACCGATGATTAAGGATATTGCCTCAATACAAACAGCTAAAATAAGTGAAATCCTCAATCCATACAATGTCCTTTCCAATAAATCTCTTCCAAAATTGTCTGTTCCAAATGGATGTTCCAAGCTCGATGCTTGGAGTTTTCTATCAAAGTTTATTTCATTTACATCTTTGAATATGTATGGAGAGAGCAATGAAATAATAAATATGACAGCAACACCTGCCAAACATAAAGCAAACTTTTTATTGGCGTTCATTTTTTATACACCTTTATCGTATCTCACTCTCGGGTCTAATATGGCATAAGATATATCCACGATTAAATTAACAAGAACAAATAGAATTCCAAATATAAATACAAGTCCAGAAACCGCAGGATAATCTTTTGCATTGATTATATCGATAAAATAACTTCCAATACCTGGCCATCCAAATATACTTTCAATTATGACGGCACCTCCAAGTAAATAGGCTGTTTTCATCCCCATTAATGTTATAACTGGTAGAAAGGCATTTTTTAATACATGTTTCAATACAACAACCTTATTTGAAAGTCCCTTCGCCCTTGCAGTTAAAATATAATCACTACTCATGACTTCAAGGATGCATGTTCTCAAAACCCTTGCTAGAGAACCTGCCATGCCTAGACCAAGAGCAAAGGAAGGTAGTATTAAACTATCAAGCCCATTATATCCAAATGCACTAATAATTTTAAGTTTAACAGAAAATACCCATATTAACAACAATGCCAACCAAAAGCTTGGGATAGCCATTTTTAATGATGCATAAGCTCTGACTATATTATCAATTATGCCATCTTTGTTAAGTGCAGATAATATACCCATTACAACCCCCAGCACAAAATAAACAGTAGTAGCACCGACCATAATCATAACAGTATATGGAAATCTTGCCATAAACTCATCTATAACTGGCTCGCCATTTTGAAGGGAAACTCCAAAATCTCCTGTTAATGCTTTGCTAAGCCATATTACATATAAATCATAAAAAGGCTTATCTAGTCCAAGTTTTTTCTCATATTCTTTAATTGCATTTTCATCAGGACTGGAATCTGGTGATTTCTGCTCCAATATGATTTCTGCGGGATTCCCCGGGGAAAAGTAAAGTAATGAAAATGAAATCAATGAAACAGCTATTGCCATTGGTATTGCCAAAAATAACCTCCTTAATATAAAATTTTTCATGAGCTCACCTTAAAAAATAAAAAGAGATAATTTGTTTATTTGATTATTTAGTTATTTTTTATTTAATTACAACATTGCTTAAATCAATATATCCCACATCAGCATCAAATCTAAATCCTTCGACATTGTCTTTAAATACAAATGCTCTCGGTCTAACATAAACTCCTGTAGCCGGGCAGAAATCATATTCTATATTCCAGAGCTCATTCCATGCATTTTTAATTTCTTCATCATTTCCAGTGTAGATTATATTAATTAATTCCTTAACTCTGTCATTTACTCCAAATTTACATCCGTAGTTATCATAGCCATCGTCGGTGCATCTCCATTTTAAGTATCTAACCGGTGGAGCTACCCATGGATGACATCTGCAAATATCGAAATCTCCTTTCTTAGCCCTTTCTTTTCTTGCCTTGCTTTCTAAACTTGCAATTTCCACATCAATTCCTAAGTCTTTCAAGTTTTTCTGAATATAAACTGCGGTATCTCTTTCCATCTGTCTGTCTCCTGTTACAAGGGCAAGTTTTAATGGTTTTCCATCCTTATCCAATATGCCATCTCCATCGGTGTCTTTGTAGCCTGCCTCTGCAAGAAGTTGTCTGGCTTTTTCTGGATTGTATGAGTATGGTTTAGCATTTTTTGGACCGTTCTTAAATTCTGGCAATAGTAAATGCCCTGTTGGTTGTGGAATTCCATTGAATAGATTTTTAGATATTCCTTCTCTATCAATTGCATAGGCAACTGCCTGTCTAACCAGCAAACAGCCTTTAATGGTTATATTTATATTTGGTGCATTTTTTTTCATTTCATCTACTAATAATAAAAGGTCTTTAATTTTACCAACTTTATTTATATTTCCTTTGTTTTCTAACTCTCCAATGTTTTTATTATAGACTACCAACTGGTGAATCATAATTTCCTTAACTTCGGTATTATCGTTTAAATATTTTGCCATTTCAATTAATTCATTTTCGTTAAATTCTGGTATATATACACTTCTTACTATGGTGTGGAAATATTTTGAGCTTAATTTGATATTATTTAATATCTTTTCGTATGTATCGGAATTAGCAATAATTTTATGGGTTTCAGGTGTTGAAGCACTTAAACTTATCATAATTATATCTAATCCCAACTCTTTAAATTCTTTTAAAAGATTTTCGTTTAAATATACTCCATTGGTTTGCAAATCGCATCTTAAATTATTATTTTTTGTAAATTCTATTGCTTTTTTAACTTTATTGGGATATGTAAGGGGTTCTCCATACTGGCTTATCGTTATACCTGTGTGTCCCTTTGTATTTGGATTGTTGGGGTCAATTCCATAAATTCCAGATTTTACGCCTACCAATTTAGAATAACAAAAAATACAATTATGGTTGCATTTTTGGGTTATTTCAATGGACGGGTGATGGTGCGGGTCTTTATTATTTAAATCCAATCCTTCACAACCTATGCAATGTTTTGTTATTTTTAAATTTTTTACAATATTTTCTAATTTATCGCAAATTTCATTTCTTAAAACTATTTTCACGGTCTCACGAACTTATTTTTTATATATTATAATTCTCTATAATGGGAGCTCCCCATAATAAATTATTCTTTTAAATGTTTTAATATATGTCCTGTTTCATTTTTAATAATTTTTGATGCTGTTTTACATGCGCCCAATGAACCAGGAATAGAATAAATAATTTTATTTTTATATATTCCTGCGGAGCTCCGAGACAGTACTGTTGAAAATCCAATTTCCTCATAACTTAATTGATGGAATATTATTTTAAATCCTTGGAGCTCCTTATCATATAAATTATTTAAAACATCCGGGGTATTATCTCTGCTGGATATGCCTGTCCCACCTGTGATTACAATACAATCAATATCGCAAAAATCGATTAAATGGTCAATAGTTCCCTCCAACATATTTTTATTATCTGGTATCAGCGTATGGGCAGTAGCATTTAATTCCTTTTTTAAATAATCTCCTGATTTATCGTCAATTTCGTTTCCAACCACTAATTCGTTATATCTGCTATCACTAACGGTTATTATAGCATATTTTACATTTTTTAATCCTTCGTGCATATTATCACTTTTTTATTTTTTTTATAATATTTTATTTAATTATATTATATTTATTATCTCCTCAATACGCATCTGTCTGCTTTTTGTTAATATCTTACTTTTTAATTTATATTTTTCAATAGGGGTTTTAACCAACTCACTAATTTTATTTAATGCCTCCTGCAATGTATTATATTTAAAATATTGATTATTAAAACTTTTTTTAACTCCTGACCTAATCTGCCATACTCCCACAGGAGCATAATAATCTGGTGTGATTTCCCTAAATACTACAATTTTACACTGTCTTTTTCGTTTAACCAAATATTCCATAATGCTAAGACGAGAGGCATAAAATGCCCCTGTTGTTTCTTTTGCATATCCTTTTACCTTTAAATCTTCATAATCCTCCAATACAATTGGGACCCCACTACTGCCACTATCCCCAAATAATGAACCTTTTTGCCAAACTTCCATTAATTCATAGGCATAATAATCTGGCATTAATAATATTGTGTAATTATTTCCAAGGAGCTCCCCATAATATACTTCATAATCATTTATTAATGGATAATCTATTATTTTATCTCTTAAATATTTACCAATGGTATCTTGAACTCCTGTAATGCTCCACCGTGTAGGGACAAGCTTTTTATCAATTCCCAAAAGCCCCGCTGACATTAATTTAACTATATAATATTCGTCAAATCCCCCATAATTATATAATGATATAATTGAATCTACTGCCTTTAACTCATCATTGACTACATAATCACTTTTTTTAGGTATTTTGGGATTTTCTGCCACAACAAACTTTAATAAATCACCTTTTGGAGATATCGGGGGAGCAAATCCACTATGACTTATATTAAAATTTGGTTTCTTTTTTAATGTGATTTCACTATCCACAGGTTTTAAAGACATTGCGAGCTCTTGTATGGATTCCATTGTTCTATTGTTTATATTATTATCACTTAAATTATATTTATTATATTTATTTTCTTTTTGTTTATTGATATTGACATTTGAGATAGTTTCGCCCATTACCAGCATAGAGCGATATTTTATAATTGCTTTAATAGATTTATCCTCCCATTTTAACGGACTATCCATAAATGAAGTATCCCCCTCTATCGGAGGAACTAGAGGACCTATTCTAATATTTGGATAATTATATTCTCCAACAAATATTGAAGGCGGAGAGGCTCCAAATATTTCGGTTTTATTTAATTTTTTATCAAATTTCTTTTTGATGTCCTCAAATGCTCTGAGTTTTTCTAAAATAGAACATTTTGATTTTCCACATAATAGCTTCCTTCCTTTGCATACAGAGCACATTTTTGAATTAAATGCCATATTTTCACTATAATTTCACTATAATTCAAGAGTTTTTCCAGTATGGCCGTAGATAAAATTATCAAGTTTGCTTAATTTCTTTAAAGCCTTAAAGCCGGTGCAGTGCATAGGCATTATAAATTCTAAATCTGAATTCTCAAAATATTCATAAACTGTTTGAATATGATTTTTGGAAGATGTTATTAAATGAAAACCCCCTATAACTCCCCTAATTTTATTTTTATTTATTTTTTTGGCATATTCTACTACATTTATAATTCCACTGTGGGAACAGCCCGTTATAATTACGCCATCTACAATAATAAACATATCATCATATGTAGAATCTATTTCATAATTTGGATTTTTCGATATATTTTTTATTTTATCATTTTTTTGGGAGCTCCCTGTTTCCAATTTTTCATTTTCTTTTAATTTATAAAATAATTCTGGTTCAAAATAGTTGTTTCGTTCAATTTTGCCAGATATTATTAAATTATTATTTTTATCATGATATGGTTTTTCTATTAAATTTAAATAATCATAATTTTTTAAAAACTTTTTTATGTCTTTATCTATTCCAATATATGTCCCATTATTTGAATATCTTTCAAGAAAAGCATCAGGATGGACATATATCGGAATATTAATATCTTCGGTGTTATTAATTATATCTTTTAATCCATCGGTATGGTCATAATGACCATGACTTATAATTATACCATCAAAATTGCTATTTTCATTTAGGAGCTCCATATTTTTCTTTAATATATATGGATTTTGACCTGCATCAAATAGTATTTTTTTATTATCCGACTTTACAAGTATGGATAGTCCGTGCTGTGCAATATATTTTTTGTATGCTGTGTTTTCTACAATAATTTTTATTTCCATAAATATCGACCCAAATAATAATATATTTAATATATCTAACCATATATAATATATAATGTAAATTTATATGGGAGCTCCTTACAGAACAGACTTTTCGAACACACCATATAATATATGAAACCATATAAAATAAATAAGAATAATAAAAATTAAAAAATTAAAAAATAGTGAGATATTATGAAAATTTTCGGAATTGTAGATATATCGACAATAGATTACCCAAAAATGTGCTCCGCGGTTGTTTTTTTATCTGGTTGTAATATGCTCTGTGGATATTGCCATAATTATGAGCATATGTTAGACAATACACGAAACATAGACATGTCCCCCAAAGAAGTATTTGATAAAATCGATTTAATATTTGCAGATGCACTTGTAATAAGCGGTGGAGAACCCACACTTCAACCAGAGGGGGTAAAAGAACTATGCAAACTTGCAAAAAATGAAGGATTAGCCGTGAAATTAGACACAAATGGGACAAGCGTAGATATTGTAAAAGATATTATTGATAATAAATTAATAGACTACATTGCCCTTGATGTTAAATGTGGTTTTGATAAATATGAAAAAATAGCCCGTTATAATGGTAGCATAATTAAAAAAAATATACTTGAAATAATAAACTATTGTATATCAAATAATGTATTTATTGAATGTAGGACCACGGTTGTGCCAGATTTAATGGATAAACAAGATATTGTTGAAATAGCAAAAACTGTAAAGGATTGTAATTTATACGCCATTCAACAGATGGACTGCCATCATAGTTATACAGAGGAATATCAAAAAATGAGGCATATAAAAACAGATGAACTTATGGAGTTGGGAAAAATTGCCGAAAAATATGTTGGTGAAGACACATCCATTATTATAAGATCAAACAATGAAGTATTTAAAGTTAAAACTGGTAAATAATTATATTATTAGATAATATATGATATATAATACTGGGAGAATAGTTAAAATAAAGAAATAAAATTAATAATTATTAAATAATAGAGACATAAAATAATGCGATAAAAAAGAAAAATATAATAAGGTTATATTATGGAAGTATTAAGTAATTGTGTAGGTTGTGGTGAATGCGTAGTATTTTGCCCTGTTGATGCCATAACTACCTATGGAATAGCAATTATTGATAAAGACCTATGCACAGATTGCGGAATATGTGCCAAATACTGTCAAATAGATGCTTTGAAAAATATTTAAAAATAGAATATGTGAAAAAATGATTACAACTCCCCGATATATTGTTATCGAAGAAAATGGAATTAATTTATTAAATGACATACTTTTAAAACTTAATTTAAAAAATCCATTGGTTATTACCGGGAAACGAACTAAAAAATATATATCTAATTTTGATTATTTTTATTATTTTGATTATATTGATATCAAACGAAATGAACCCAATAAAGAATTTATTGAAAATATTTGTAATTTCGACTGTATAATTGGAGTAGGAGGAGGGAAGGCGATAGATGTTGGAAAATACATAGCATATAAATATAATAAACAATTTATTTCCATTCCTACCACAGCATCAAATGACGGAATAGCTTCCCCCATAATATCCCAACAAGGTAAATCAATTACAGCAGAATCCCCCATAGCAATAATTGCAGATTTAAATATTATAAAAAAATCACCTAAACGGCTATTAAGTGCGGGAATGGGAGATATAGTATCAAACATTACAGCAGTTCTTGATTGGAAGTTATCCTATAAAGAAACAAAAGAACCATACAGCGAGAGCTCCGCAATATTTTCAAAAACCATTGCAATGGAATTGGTGGAATTCGTTTTATCGAATGATAAAAATAATTTGGAAGAATATCCAAAAAAATTAGTAAAAGCACTTATTGGTAGCGGAATTACCATATCAATAGCAGGTTCCACTCGTCCAGCCTCTGGAAGTGAGCATCTTTTTTCTCATTCTTTGGATATTATAACTAAAAAATTAAATTTAAATATTAATGGAATTCACGGGGAGCAGTGCGGTATTGGGACCATAATATCAGCATATTTACATCTTATTGAGGGAAATATTACAATAGGAGAATATGAAAATATAAAATTATCACTTGAAAAAGTTGGAGCTCCGACAATAGGAGAACAATTAGGATATGATAAAAATATATTAATTGATGCCCTTGCAAATGCTCATAAAATTAGAAATAGATGGACAATATTAAGGAACGGTATTTCAAAGGAAAAAGCAGAAAAAATATTGAAAAAGACAGATATTATTTAAATTTATTATATATTTTATTATTCATTCCTAAGTGCCTTTATTGGGTCTAATTTAGATGCCTTATATGCTGGATAAAGTGCAGAGATTAACGAAGTTGCTATTCCAAATAAAACTCCCAATATCACATAAACTAAACAATCCACCGTTAAAGATGCTTTTAATAAATAACACACAATGAGGTAACCAATTCCCAAACTTAAAAATGCCCCAATAAAACTTCCTATAATGCCAAGTATTAGTGATTCATAAAGGAATATTATCATAATACTTTTTTTCGGAGCTCCGATACTTTTCATAACTCCAATTTCTTTTGTTCTTTCAATTGTGCTCATAAGCATTACATTTCCAATACCTATTCCCGCAACCAATAGTGATATTCCTCCCATTCCCATTAAAAACATAGAAAGCATGTTCATGGCATCATTTACAGATTTAAGTATTGTATCCATTGACAATATTATTACTTTCTTTTCTTTTTTGTTCATAATTAGTTCAGTTTCGTTTTTAATATTATTTATATTATCTTTATTTTTAACATAAAGCACAACCATTGAATAATTGCTCCCATAAAATCTATTGTATGTCTTTTGAGATAAAATGATGGAGTTTTGAGAAAGTATAAAAAATGAACTATTGTATATTCCCTTTATCCTATATGATATATTATTTATTGCAACGGCATCATTTTTATTAACTTCGTTAAAATCTGAAAACATACTATCCGCATAAACGGTTGTATCAGAAAGCTTATTATCTACTCCCAAATTTAAATATTTAATATCTTCTTTTTTTATTCCGTAAATAGAAGCATATGTTTTTTTGTTTTTGCCTTTTATATAAATAATATCATTTTTTGTGCATATTGGTATTACAACACAGTCCAATTTTTTTAATTTAGTTATATCCTTTTTTGTAAAATGTAAATAACCTTCCCCAGAATTTGGAAATACCACAACAAAATTAGCAACACCTTCAAAATTTTTGGATATCCCCTGCTTTAATCCGCCGCCCAATATGCCTAATGAGGATATAGCCATAACTCCAATAAGTATTCCTAACAATGCTAAAAAACTTCTAAGTTTATGCCGTTTTAAATTCCTCTTAGCCATTTCAAAATACATGTTATTCCTCATTTTTACCAATAATCTTAAAAGTCCGAATTAATGAAAGAAAAAATACCAAATATACAAGGTATTCCACTGAATCCACATGGTGATAATATATTGTAAATAATGTAAAAAATATTAACCCTAATGTTCCTGCTATAAATGAATTTAATAATACAATTTTCCAGCATTCTTTTAAAACACAATCTGTATTTAAATCTTTTTTAAAATTAAGATATATTGAAGCAGGAATAGACAGTAAGGCACCAATTACATAAATAAATATTTTAAATCCATTAAAATGGTCATAATCTCTGGGATAACCAAAATAATCAGGAGTAATAAACACATTGGCCATCCAATACAATGGATAAGATATTAAA
Organism: Methanococcus aeolicus Nankai-3; assembly: GCF_000017185.1. Classification (NCBI taxonomy): domain Archaea; kingdom Methanobacteriati; phylum Methanobacteriota; class Methanococci; order Methanococcales; family Methanococcaceae; genus Methanococcus; species Methanococcus aeolicus. The sequence goes on from NC_009635.1 coordinate 541,000, forward strand.
AACCATATTATTATGGAAATTGCAATTGTTTTTAGTTTTGATAAAAATGACATACTTTTATTCTGTAAATCATGTATTTTAAAAAACAAGCCCATTACTAAAACATACCCCATAACACCATCGGATAGATAAAACAAATCTATTGGTATATCTACATTCGTATATATTTTTAAAATATACATACCCATTTTTAAAATCATAAGCAATAATGTTATTTTTAATAAATACTTAATCAATATATTATTTTTTAATAAACCCCCTTTTATTTTTCTATTCTTAATCATAGGATTATTAATACTGTAATAAGATACTAAAAGCACAGCAAGTATTAAACCAAAAAACATGGCAAAATAGTTAATATCTACAAATAGATAGTTGTAATATTCAGGGCTTTTAATGAATAATAACGAAAATAATATTTGGTTTCCAACAACACTAAACAAAAGCCATACCATAGCAGATATAATAACTATTTTTTTAACATCAAATGACATACTATCCTTTTTAACATTAATCATAATCCCACCATGCTATTTTTTGTTGTATTTCTATTTTTTTCTATTTTATGACATTACTACTCCTCAACTATTTTTCCATCCCTAATATCTATTATCCTATCGGCAACTTTTCCAACATTTATATCATGAGTAACTACAACAACGGTCTTTCCAGATTTGTTTAATTTTTTTAGGAGCTCCATAACTTTACCCCCAGTTTTTGAATCCAACGCCCCAGTTGGTTCATCGCACAATAGAACAGGTGCATTATTTGCCAAAGCCCGAGCTATTGCCACTCTCTGTTGTTGTCCTCCGCTTAATTGGTTTGGTCTGTGGTTTGCAAATTGTTCATCTAATTCAGCCATTTTTAGACATTCCAGTGCTCTTTTTTGTTTTTCCTCTGAGCTCATTTCACTTCGGTATTTAAATATTAAGGGGAGCTCCACATTTTCCAATGCACTTAATAGGGGAATTAGATTAAACTGTTGAAATACAAATCCAATTTTCATTCTTCTAATTTCAGTTAATTGATTATCGTTTAAATCGTTGGTTTTTACATTATCTATATACACTTCTCCCTCATCTGGTTTGTCTAAGCATCCGATAATGTTTAATAGCGTAGATTTCCCGCTTCCACTTGGTCCCATAATTGCTACAAATTCCCCTTCATCTATTTTTAAACTTACATTATTTAGTGCGTAAATTGTTTCTCCACCTAAATTGTAGGATTTTACCACATTTTTTAATTCAATCATTTTTTATCCCCTTATTCATTTTTTCTTACAAATCCCCTATATATTAGATAAATAACCCCAATACAGAATAAAACCCCAATTCCTATTATTATATAGTTAATGAATCCTCCATTGCTTCCATAATTTTCATTATTACTTATTTGCCCATTTTCAGATATTGAAATATTTTTCTCCATTTTAATTAAATTATTATCTTCATCCCTATATGTAATTATAATCGGAACCCCACTTACATTTTCATTAATTTGGCAGTGTAATTCAAAACTTCCATAATCATCAGCATTTAGTGTTCCTACGAAGTAGTTTTCATAAGGTCTTACAGGAATAATATCATCTGTTCTTTTAATGCTGACCAGTACACTTTTTGCTTTGGTAGTTCCTATGTTGGATAAATCCCCTGTAATAGTTTTTTCATTCATTCCCCCTACATTTACGCCCGTTAAAACTAATTGCACTTTTCCAATAACATTTATGGAAATATTTTTGTTTATCTCATTTCCATCAAAAATTATTTTTATTGGAATTTCTTTAATGCCTATTTCGTTTATTTTTGTTTTAAAGGAAATATTTTCTTTTTCTCCGTGTTTGATAAATAAACTTTTTTGATTATTGCCCAAATAATATTTTCCAATTGTAATGATAAAATTAGCATCTTTATAGTTGTTCTTTATTGATAATGTAAAGTTATTTACCTCCCCCACAGGATAGTTGTATTTATTTACTTCCAATTCAACAACATTCTTTGGAATAACTTTAAATATTAAATTTCCAGTCTCTTCAACAATTTTTTGGTTTTTGTAATTATATGTGATTGTATTGGAATCCCCTTGTTCTGTCTCTGTTTTATCGGTTAGTTGTAAATCATCATAAGGATTGCTGTGGGTTAATTTATAGGGTAGTTTTACAATACTATCTCCACTTGCATAAATTTTAACATCCATTAGTCTTGTTTCACCAGGTTTTATATGGTCAATATATCCCTCTGATAAAGCATATATATGGTTGTCATCGTTGTTAAATTGCATTTTTATGTTTTGTGCTGTTCCTGTCCCTTTATTTGTTATTTTTAGGTAAATTTTATTTACTCCTTCGTTTATCGTTGGTGGGTTTTCGATTGTGATTGTTGGAGCTCCCCTAACTGGAATAGTAAATATCCTATTTTCTGAATATTGTTTATTATCCTCTGTGTAGTTGCAGTATGCCACAATTTTATAATCCTTTGATGGTGCATCATCTTTAATTTTTATTATAAAATGCCCCACTCCTTTTTCAGATGGAAATAATTGTCCTTCACTGTCTTTTCCTTTGATTATTTGTATATAATCTTTACTTTCTCCATAGGGATAAATACCTATTATAGTGTTGTTTATCTCTTTTTCTGGTGTAATTACAACCCACAAATCATAGGTTTTTGACGGCTCTAAATATTGATTTTTATAGTCAATGCTTGTAAATTCCACCGCATTTAATGTATTTAAAATTAAAAATAAAGATAAAATGGATAAAAAAATAAAAAAAGATTTTTTCATTATTTCACCTTATAAGAATTTAGCCACACTGTATAGCTGGTATGCCCCAAATAATACTGTTGGAATTAATGCAACTATAAATGCTTTCTTTAACTCCAAATTCCTTGCATATTTTATTCCATAAGTCCATAAGCTCAAATTCCACAAACTAACTGCAATACCTACTAAAAGATTTGTATATATCATTGTTTTTGGAAGTATTGAAGACATCACCTGTTTTACAACTGCTGGATTTTGGAGCTGTGCTACTGTTAATGTTGTAATATGAGCACTTGAAAGAAAATAATAACCAATTGGTATGGTAATACATAGAGCAATTAAGTTTGCTATGAATCCATAGCCCGTAAATTCGAATGTTCTTTTAAATGAGCCCACTCCTTTGAATGCCATTGAAATTATATGCATAACTGCGGCTATTAATAACCATGATATAAATCCTCCTACTAGCGAAGATACTGCGGTAATTATTATCATCATTGACATCATACCTTGCATATCTGATGGAAATATTTTAAACATTATTGATGTTGTATAGTAAGAATATGCCGACATTAACACTGAGAATATAAGAACTATGAGAAAAGGTGTTTTGAGAGATACTTCTTTATTTAATAGATATTTGAAAAAATCGTTTGGATTTAAGATTAGTTCTTTTAGGTTCATTTTCTCCCCTCTTTATTTTTTTAATAATTAATTGGTATTTAGTTATATTTAAATATTATGTTAATATAATTATGTTAATAAATAATTTGCTATTTCTGGAGTAATATAAACCTCTACGAAAGCTGCTATAATTATTAATACTATTGAAATTAGTGCCAATTTTAAGAATTCTTTTATATCTTCTTCTGTTATTGGTTTTTCTTTCTTATCTAAGAGATAAAGAGTTATTTCATAAGGAATTTTAAAGCCAACTGCTCCTGCAATAATAAACCCTAAAAATTCAAAAATTGCATGAGGTATAACATAAGCAACAATATCGATTAGTTTTACATTTGAAAGTAATATTGGAATTGATAATCCATTAAAGAATAATATATAAAATGTTGATAATCCAAATGTTAACGAGCCTAATAAAAGCATTAAATATACTTTTAAGTTATTTTTTAATATTAAGATAAATTCTTCCAAATTTGATATTTTCTGATGTTTTAGAAGATTATTATTTTCTAAATTTGAATTGGTTGGTTGTTGATTGATATATATTCCACATAATACGCCTATTATTATACATGATAGAGACATAAATATACAAAATTTGTTTTTAATTGTTCTCATATTGTGCCTCAACAAAAATTACTATTTGATACTACTCCTACATATAAAATACATATAAAATAATTGCTACAACCGTTAATAAACTAGTAATAAAAATTATCCCTAAATTTTTTTTAAATTGAATCCTACTTGGAGTTTCTTCATTTGAACTATTTTCTCCAACCTTAGATAAAGTATTACATAACATCATAATCATTAAATTCATCATTAAAATCAGTGCGGATATACCCAGTATTCCATTTGCTCCAATTGGGTCACTTTCAGAAATCATCCAACTAAGAATCCCCAATGCTATACACATCATTATAGTTATGCTCGAAAACATAAATATGCGACTTATAATAAAATGAAATGGCATGTTAATCCATTTTTTTTGTATATAATAAAATACGCATAACACGATACTAACAGCAATAAATGTTATTATTACTGTTGTATTAGGGTAATTCATTAAATCCATTATATCACCATTATACAAAATAAAAAAATAAAAAACTATTAAAATGGGTGATTATTTCATTAAAACATACGCACTTACCGTACTTGATACGCCAGCAGCAAATACTACTGCACCAATGCCTGATGCAATAGAAGGGATAGCAAATATCGATATCACTGACCCTGCAAAAGCCATATCTTGTAATTTTCCCATAAGTCTGTCATACTCGTTTTTGGTTATTTTTCCCTCATCATACAATTTTTGAGTATATGCTCCAATTTTTCCATCTGATAACTTGCTAATTTCAGACACTGCAGCAGGTGTAGCAAACACAGCTCCCACCATACAAACCATAGCAATAGCAGCGAAACCTTTAAGTAAGTTTAACTTCATAGCTTATTCACCTCCTTTATGGTGGTTAAGTGTTCATTCGGTTGGCTCCGAACATCTGGCACATGTTCATCATCGCCAACCTTTTTTCATTTTTCCTTAATGTTTTTAAATAGTGTTTTAATATTTTCTTTAATACCCATATAATTTTTCATTTTTTTCATAACAATAATTAATGAAAACTACTATATATATATATATAACGATTTGAATTAAATAGTAAAGTATTTATACGGCAATAGGTTTCCTAATTCCTTATTTATTTAATAAATAATTAGCAATTTTAGGAGTAATATAAACCTCTACGAAAGCTGCTATGATTATTAATACTATTGAAATTAGTGCCAATTTTAGGAATTCTTTTATATCTTCTTCTGTTATTGGTTTTTCTTTCTTATCTCTTAGATACTGAATAACTTCATACGGGATTTTAAAACCTGCTACTGCTGATATAAGCATTGCTGGAATTTCAAATATACCGTGTGGAATTACTGTTATAATCACAAAAAACCAATTTTTTATTAATGCTAATGCTTTGTATTGAATTGCTAGTGCAAATCCATTATATAATAAATTACAAATTACTGGGATTAAAAAAATACCCCCTACTAAATTATAAAACACTATTTTAATATTATTAACTAAAATTCCAAAAAATGAATAGGTCGGTAAAACACTGCATGAATTTATAGATGTACTTTTGAATATATCAAGCGGTATGAATAAACCATAAATAAATCCTATTATGAATAACACGATAGGTAATGTTTTATATATTTTCATAGTATTCCACTATCAAATTTTTTCAATAAATATATTTAACACACGATATCCCATAGAAAAACAAACTCCTCCTCCATAACTTATTATAAATATTAAAATTATACTTTCTGTCTGCGTATATGTCATAGGAAATACAATTAAATATTTAATAACTATTGCTGAAAATATAACAACTAATGGAATTAAAAATAAAATTATTTTAAAAAACTTTTCTAAATTATTTTTTTCAAATATTACATACTTATCATCTTTATTTACTAAATATTTTGAAGAATAAAGACCAATTAGCATACCAATTGCAATGAACATTGTTGAAATATCAAATATATTTTTTAATAAACCCCAGCCATAATTTAACCAGAAATTAAAAACTAGTATGGGAACTATCCATAATAATAAACCTTCAATCATTAAAGTTATTCCAACAATAATTGGATTATTTATATATGAGTGTGTAATATCTTTCATAAATATCACCAAAAAATAAAATTAAAATAAAATATGGGTATTATAAAGCAATTCCACCTACTATCATAGGTATTCCAACAATAGCACCTGCTCCTGTGCAGCATGCGGCAGCGCCACCTGTTATTAAAGCACCTGAGACTATTATATGTTCTGGAGCTAAAAATGCGTTTACTCCCAATAATGTCTTTCCTGTGGTGGAACCGTGGTATGCTTCATCAGCACTGTGTGCGAGTTCATATCCAGTATATGCAGAATTAAGGACAGAAGGGGTAGCAAACACAGCTCCTACCATGCAAAGCATAGCCACAGCAGCGAAACCTTTAAGTAAGTTTAACTTCATAGTTTGTTCGCCTCCATTATGGTGGTTAAGTGTTCATTCGGTTGGCTCCGAACATTCCCTCAAATGTTCATCATCGCCAACCTTTTTTCATTTTTCCTTAATGCTTTTAAAGAGTGTTTTAATATTTTCTTTATTATCCCTATAATTTTTCATTTTTTTCATATTATTAATAAATGAAAACTACTATATATATATATATAACGATTTGAATTAAATAGAAAAATATTTATACGGCAATAGGTTTCCTAATGCTCTATCTATTTTAATATTATATTTGCTATTTCTGGTGTAATATATACTTCTACAAATGCGGCAATGATTATATTATTGATAGGGATGCTAATTTTAGTTAAAAACATTTAGAAATTTTTTATATTTTTCTCATTTGTGGTTTTAGCCAAATATAATAGTTAACAACTGCAAACTTATTAATAATAGTAATATCATTATTGTAAGAGATAATGATTTTAAAAATTTTACACAATATAGCTGTTTTAACCCCTCTGCCCAAAGTAATGAGCTCCAAATACATGAGATAATATTAATTAAGATTAATACATAATATACTTCATTAGGAATTAATGCTTCACTTACTGCAAGTAAATATTGCGGATGATTTTGAATAACATGTATTATTTCTGGAGAAATATTATACATACAAGCAAGCCATATAATTAAATAGGCAATGTTTCCAAATATTATTGGTAAGAATCCATAGCCAACAATTTCTAATGTTTTCTTGAAATTTCCAATTTTTTTAAATAATAGTTTTGCACCAATCCAAAATATAGAGGTTATTATAAATAATAATAAAAAAGATATACAAACTCCAAAAACAAAAAACATTACAAGCATAGTCAATATAATAATCTTTTCATCATTTTGAAATATATTCCAAAATCTTAAATATGGTAAAGATGATTGTAAGAATATAGTAAGTCCAAATACTAATGTAATAAATATTGGAATTTTTAGATTATGTTTATTTTTTACAGTTTTTTCAAAAAATATTTTGGGAGTTAGTAAAATACTTTTTATCATAATTCATCACCTTATTAACTTTAATAAAATATTTGCTATTTTTGGAGTAATATATACTTCCACATAAGCCGCTATAACAATTAAAAAAATAGATATAAATGCCAATTTTAAGAACTCTTTAATATCTTCCCCTGTTATTGGTTTTTCTTTTTTATCTAAGAGATAAAGAGTTATTTCGTAAGGAATTTTAAAGCCTGCCGCCCCTGCAATAAACATCGCAGGAATCTCGAAGATTCCATGTGGAACAATATATAAAAAAGATTGCGTGTCAAAATCAGAAAGGAGTATTGAGTTACATATGCCATTAATAAACAATCCAATAAATGTTGTTATTCCAAAGGATAAAAAACCTAAAACAAGAATAAATGTGGATTTGAGATTATTGATAAGTATTGAAATGAAATTATTAAAATTTGAGATATTTCCTCTAACATTATTCTCTTTTGATAGTGGTTGATCGCTATCATCCAATGAAATATTTATTAATTCCCCAAATACTATCCCTAAAATAAACGAACTGATTGATAGTATAATACAATACTTGTTTTTGATTATTAAATTTAGAACTTTCATAAATCTTCCCATCGTTCATTTGTCCAATACTTTTTTTAATATAATCATCTTAGATAAAGCTAACAGTAATGAGAGATATGCCATTAATTCCCACCAGGGAAAATTTGGTTCGAGATTTAGTGTATAATAGATACCCATAATCATAAACACGATACTAGTGCATATTATCGAATGAATATCCCTTAAATATTCTTCTAAAATCTTCTTTTGAGATTTATCATGGTGAGATATTTTTACAGGTGTAATAAATACGGAGACGATATTATCATCAACGTGAGATATTTTTATATATGTGATAAATGTAGTGACAATCGTAGCAATCATGATAATTGTATTGAGAATGATGGGTAATATTAAATCTTGAACTATATAATAAACTTCAAAAGTTATTGTTAGTAAGCATAATAGGCATAATTCAATGAGTGGGGCATTACAAATAGTTAATAGTATTTTTTTTATTTTTTTGATAAATTTCAAAATCCCACCAATTATTAAAATTTAAAAAATATATGAAATTTAATAAAAAATATGAGAATCACCAATAAAGACCACTAGCAATCCTCCTAATAGAGTATGTAGCAGTAAATGTCCAATAACCAACTCGCAATTTTCCCCCATTACGTACCTCGTCGATGAATCCTGCAAGGTCTTTAGCATCATCTTTGTCAAGATATGGGCTTTTAGTTAGTCCGCCAGTAGCATCAGCCATGCTTTTCCACATATTCATGTATTTTTCTAGTTTAGCTTTGTTTTCCGGTGTAACTTCACCACTATCATAGGCTGCTTTAGTATATTGAAAATATACATTTTTTGTAACTCCATTTTGGAAATTATTTGAAGTCATAGGTGTAGCAAACACAGCTCCTACCACACATAGCATGGCAACAGCAGCGAAACCTTTAAGTAAGTTTAACTTCATAGCCTATTCACCTCCTTTAAGTTTTTAAGGGAGTAAGTTCCAAAGGCTCAGAACCTATAAATGTTCATCACAGCCAAAGGGTTGGCTCCGAACATCTCGCACATGTTCATCATCGCCGACCTTTTATTTTTCATTTTTCCTAAATACTTTTAAAGTGTGTTTTAATATTTTTTTTATTACCCCCCATAATTTTTCATTTTTTTCATAACAATAATTAATGAAAACACCTACATATATATATATATAACGATTTGAATTAAATAGAAAAATATTTATACGGCAATAAGTTTCCTAATGCCTTAGTTATTTAATATTAAATCTGCTATCACCTGAATGAAATGAAGGTGAGCTATAAAACTCGAAGAGTTTTATTCAATTTTTGGTGTAATATAAACTTCTACGAAAGAAACTTCTACGAAAGCGACTATAACGATTAATATTATTGAAATTAAAGCTAATTTTAAGAATTCTTTTGTATCTTCTTCCGTTAGTGGTTTTTCTTTTCGCTTGCTACGCAAGCGAGCAACGAAAACCAAAGATTTTCGTCTAATTTATCCATTAAATATTGGATAACTTCATACGGTATTTTAAAACCTGCCACTGCTGATATAAGCATTGCTGGAATTTCAAATATGCCATGTGGAAGGATTAAACCAGCAATAAGTTTTAACGGTTCATTAGTTTGAAAAGTAGAACCAATTAAAACGCCAACATTAAAACCATTAAATATTAAGTTTATAAAAGTAGATAAACCGAAGGTTATAGAACCTGCCAACATTAAAAAGATAACTTTTAAATTATTTATTAAAATTGTAGGAAATTTGAATTTTATATTTAACTTTTGATTTATTTCTTCTCCTTTGTAGTTTTTTGAAAAGTCGTTTATGAATAAGTCGTTTATGAATATAATGACTGAGATGAAACCTATTGAGAAGATTAGGATTGTTAGTATCGATGGTAGTTTTTTCATGGTTTCACAAATTATTGTAATTAATTATAAGTTGTCATTAGTTCTAAAAAATTTAATAAAAAATATTGTTATCTTTAATAAAATCATAATAACTAATAATCCCATAATCAATGTTTTATAATGGGATTCTAAATTAAACATTAAAATAAGAAGAATTCCAAATAATATATACCAAATATGCCAATATAATTTACGATATGTTTTTTTATTGTTGTTCATAGTTTTCCCCAATAAAGAAAAAATATATTTAGTATGGGTCAAAATATATATAACCTATACTAAATATAATATTATAAAAAAGACGATATTATGAAGGCTGAGGAAGTGGTAAATTGAACAAAAACCTAACGGTTTTTGTAGCTCTTCGCTCCTTCGGAAAGATAGGATATAACAGTGAAGGAATGTTTAAAGGCTTTAAATTACATTTAGCAGTAGATAAGTTAGGAATACCATTAAGAATAGAATTTACCACAGGAAATACTCATGATTATAAAGTAGCTGATAAATTATTAGTATGCACTAAGAAATCATGTGCAGATGCAGGCTATGATAAAAGATTTAAAAAAGTGATGGAATTATACGAAAACGAACGGATAACTGCCCACAATTCAAGAAGATTAGTGGGGAAGAAAAATAAAAAGAAGCTTCCCAAATTGATATCTAAGAATTAGGGTTAAAATAGAACATACCAATTCCATATTAAAAAACAGATTTATGAATAAGTATTGGATTAATATCAAAGGTTATATTCTTAAAAAAGTATTCTGTCTCTGTGCAGTAGTTTCTGCACAGGTTTTAGCATTATATAACCTCATTATGTGGTTATCCTTATATGAAAGTCTTAGAGGTTAGAGTGTAATATGATCCATACTATTAATTATATTTAAAAAATTATTTAGAATTGATAATATGTTTAAAAAAATTATAATTTTAATAGGAATTTTTAGTTTATTTGGGAATGGTTTATGGTGAAATCTGGAATGATATAAAATATCCTGAAAATAATTCCACCACCAAAGATACTAATGTGATATTTAATAAGATACTAATGTGATATTTAATAAGATACTAATGTGATATTTAATTTTCTAGAAGATTTTGAGAAAATAAATAAAATAAAAATTGAAATTCTTGCATATTATGTGGATAATACAAATAATAATATATCTTATGATAATGTTTATGTAGATAATGTAGAATTGTGGAAATTAATAAGTAAGGATAATGGAAATTCAACAACAATATTTAAGATTAATTACCACAAAGCAGAAAATATTTTGAATGATAGATAATTAACCTAACAGTTGATAAAAATCCAACAAATGATAAAATTCAAATTAAATATATTAACTTAACAGTGGATTATACCTGACTCAAACATCAAAACACCAATCCCAACTCCTGCAATAATTATCAGCATTTTAGCAATATCTATTATAATACTAAAAGATAGATAAGATGACCCATAAAATCTCTTCAACATACATTAGTGGATAATCTAACTCCTTTATATATCTCAATCTTAACGATGCAAGGTATCATTTACCTTTATCTTTAATTTAACATTTAACATATTGCCATCCAAGAAACATATTTATCTTCTTTTAAATCCCCAATAATTTCCACCTGAATATCTTCAACATAGGGCTGGTTTTTCATAGCCTCTTCAATAGAGATTTTTCAAGTATTTCTTTATTTTTTAAACTTATAGGAGCTCCAACGAATTGATGAAACGGAGCTCCTAATGTAATACCACTTCAAAAACTGCCCTTTCCCTATCTGATAAATTTTTAAAGTAGCTATTAACGATTTGGAAATAAATCCATGTGACATTACCGTCTTAACCGATAGAGAGTTTAAAGACTTTGAAATAATAAAAATTTTTGAACGATATGGTTGCAATTACATAAGTTTTATTCCGAAAAATATTAAGGTTAAATACTATCTCGAGTATGGATATAAAAAAGAGGGGGATTGGAAGTTCAATTACTTTATTGACTACAAAACTATTCCAAAATTAGTTATTGCAGAAGACGAGATAATTACAAACAACGAAAGAAAAAAGTATATTATACCTTTTTAACCAACATAGACTTCGAAAATTCAAAATCCTATATAAACATATAAAAAACGATGGAACATCGAAACAAGATTTAGAATGCTTAAAGATGTAATTATAAAAACGAATATCCTCTCTAAAAGCTAAGTTGTTCCTTTTTATGATTAGATGCGTTATTCATAATTTATGGATTAAAATACGAAATGAAAAAGAAAGTGAAAGTATGTCTCTAAAATTCCTCATCATCGAAGTGGGTAATCTATTAGCTAAATTTGATTATTTAAATGTAGTTATGAGTAATACTCAGTTGTGCATGTTTAATGCATATTCGTAGATACTGATATAAGCATATAGTTATATATTCATACATTTAAAATTATTTAAAATATATTAAAATTAATCAATATATCGGAAAGTTTAAATATAATAATTTCTATTTAATATATTTGTAAATATCAAAAATAAAAATAAAAAATAATAAAAAAAGGTGAAATAATGAAAGATTTGCCTGTAATTGGGAAAGACCCTTTGGGAAGGACAATAAAAGATTTTACAGTAATGCCTTGGTGGGGTGTAGATAGAAAAAGTATAGAATGGTACCCTAAAATAAACTACGATGTATGCACAGGCTGTGGTATATGCTATATTACATGCGGAAACAGAGTAGTATTTGATTGGGACAAAGAAATGAAAAAACCTGTTGTTGCAAGACCATACAACTGTGTAGTTTCATGCACCACATGCGGTAATCTATGCCCTCATGATGCATTAATATTCCCAGATAGGGAATATATGCATGAAGTTATTATCAAAGAAAAAATTCTTAAAAAAGCTGCCAATAAATTAAAAGAACATGATTTAATATAAAATAATATAAATTCTTTTATTTTTTACAATATAAAATTTTGGTGAGTTCTATGAAAGAAATGATGTGTGAGATGATGAAAAATATGAAACCTGAATTTATGATGGAAATGATGGATGAAATGATAGATTCAAATATGGCAGAAAATTTTGCACCTAAGATGATGCCTAAATGTCTAAATAATTTTTTATCAAAGATACCTGAAAAAGAAAGAGAGGAGTTAATAAAAAAAATCGTTGATATTATAACATCCAAATACTACGATGAAGGCATAAATTCAACCTTTGTAAAAGAATTTGAAACTGATGTAAATATCAAAGGATTAAAGGTAGCATCAAAAGGGGGAAAAGGTTCAGTGGGGGACAAAATTAATCCTATGGATTTATTTTTATCCGGATTATGCGGTTGCACAGCCATTGCAGTGGGGAGGACCTTGGAGGAGCTCAGTATTAAGGGAACAGTTAAGGTAGATGGTTCTGTTAAAAAAAGTTTTGAAAAAGGATGTATTGAACAAATTACATTGAACATCCATGTAAAAATTGAAGATAGCAGTAAGTCAGAAGAGGAGCTCACCACATAATAATTCCATAATTATATGATTAAGTAATATTTTTAAATGACACAACCAATATTATTTATACCACTTCATATAAATGATAATTTAAATTATCATAATCACAATTATCATAATAAAAAGTGATACTATGTTTGTAGATAGAGAGCATGAACTCACATCAATTGAAGAAAAATTAAACAGCAAATTGTTTTGAATTTACTTTAAATATATTTTTCTAAATTTATCTGCGATTGAGAAAAGATTATAATATATTCTAGATAAAAAGGGATTATAATTAATATTCAGGTATGATTTTGATTTATAATTGCATAATTATATCATTGTAATTATCCAATCAATATGATTGAATTTTAGGAGCTATATAATTTAAAAAATGTATAATTGTATATCATTTAGTTCATATTTTATGAAATAAAATTCAATAATAGAAAATTTTATATACTATATTATGAACAAATAATTATGTATATGGAGGTGAAATCTTGAAAAAAGCAATAGGCATATTAGGTGTAATATTCACAATATTCATATTGCTGGCATCTCAGGCGAGTGCAGCAAAAAGTAATGCAGAATCAGCATCAGCATTTAAGTCAAATGGAGTTAAAAATGTAATAATCTTGATAGGGGATGGAATGGGATTCAGTCAGTTGAAACTAACTAAGCAGTGTTATGGTCATTTAAGTATGGAAGATATTCCATCCACAGGTTTTGAGCTCACCGACTCATTAAGTGGTGAGGTTACAGATTCAGCAGCAGCTGGAACAGCAATTGCCACAGGATTTAAAACTTACAATGGGATGATTTCAACAATAAAAAAAGGCGAAATTAAAAATGTGACAACATTATTGGAATTGGCAGAACTATGCAATAAATCCACAGGATTGGTATCAACAGCAAGAATTACCCATGCAACTCCTGCGGTATTTGCTTCCCATGTTGAAGATAGGGACATGGAAAAAGAAATATCTAAACAGCTAATAGAGCACAAAGTAAATGTAATGTTTGGTGGCGGTAAAAAAGAATTTGACAGCGATACCTTGAATATGGCAAAAAATTATGGATATAATATTGTTTATGATAAAAAAGGATTAGAATCAGCAAATGGAAATTATATATTGGGATTGTTCTCAGATAGTCATATACCTTATGTATTGGATAGAGATGAAAATACACCAGGATTATTAGATATGACTAAAAAAGCAGTAGATTTATTAGAAAAAGACAATGATGGATTCTTTTTAATGATCGAAGCTGGAAGAATTGACCATGCAAGCCATGCCAATGATATTGCGTCAGTGGTGGCTGAAACAAAAGAATTTGATGATGTTGTAAATTACTGCTTAGATTATGCAAGGAAAAACAAAGATACTTTGGTTATTGTTCTTGCCGACCATGAAACTGGTGGACTGGCTGTGGGGACAGGATACGGTAATCCAGTGAATGAAGAAAAAATATTAAACATAAAAGCAAGCACCGACAAAATGGCAAAAGAAATAAAAAGCGGAAAGGACCCGAAAGAAGTTTTAAAAGAATACGCAGGAATAACATTAACCGATGATGAAGTTAAATTGATAAATGATGCTAGGAGCTCCGATAACAAGTATGCCCTTGGAAATACCATAGCAGAAATCATTGATGAAAAGGTTGGAGTTGGATTTGTATCCCACAAACACACCGGAGCTCCTGTGCCATTAATGGTGTATGGAAAAGGTTCTGAGAATTTTAGGGGATTTTTACACCATGTAGATACAAGTAAGGAGACGGCAAAATTGATGTTGTTTGGAAATACCAACAAATACATAAAGAACTACGGCGTAAGCAGTTTAAAAGGAGATGCAAATGGTGATTTTGTAATCAACAAAGATGACGCATACGTTACATTAATGTCCTATGTTGGGGAAGAAGTTGATACACAGAATGAAGAAAAATTAGATATGGATAATAATGGATTGATTGATTACATGGATGTTGCCATTATAATGAATAAGGCGGAATCCTACTAAGTAGTTTAAATTCAAACCATCTATTATTGTTATTATTTTATTTTTTCCTTGTATTTAAGAGATTTTGATTATTTTAGTTTATGGTTATATTGTATTTTGAAACCTCATCAAAATATCCCAAAATTGATAGATATCCATTATTGTTTTCATCATTTTGTACATATTTATCACCATAATATCTTTGATGAGGATAATTGGAGATACCATAATAATATATTTTAACCTTGAATTTTTCCCCATTATTTATGTTTTCAAGGTTTTTTACGCCGTACCCTATCAATGTGTTGTTTTCATTGTAAAAATTTACTTTTATGTAGATTTGCGTATTATCATCTGCGATATTCTCTCCAATTAACTCCACATAAGGTCTTCCATTGTCTGACATTAGTTTTTGACTGATTATTTTAGTATCATTTTGATGACTAATCATAGGATAATAATCTATACCAAAAATAGGGAATAACTTGCATTTTGAAATTGTGTAGTTGTTATACACCCAATCGTTGTTGTTGGTTTTAAACTTGAATGTCTCATTTGGTTCTATATTGTATAAATGAACCATATTTTGACCTATTAGTGTGTTATTTTTATCGTAGTATTTTATAAAAACATATCCATCAACAGATTTATTATTAGTATTTTCGCCTATAACTTCGATAATCTGGCTGTTGTTGTGTTTTAAAATATTGTATCTAATTTTAACAGGTACTCCGTGGTTTCCATTTTCATTGTAAAATAGCGTATCTTTATAACATTTTACCGATAAATTAACTGTTGATACGGAATCAACATAGTTTGAAGGACATTTTATTTTTGCTTTAAATGTTTCGCCCGGATTTATATTATCAAATTTTTCTTTGAAACTACCTATTACATAGCCATCTGAATCATACAATTTGGCATAGATAACACAATTACCTGAGATATTTCCAATATTTTTACCAATTACCTCTATGTATGCGTTGTTGTGGTTATTATTGTTGTTATTCCCCTTATCACCATTGTTTTCAAATATTAACTTATAATTAACTATCTGAATTAGGTTTTGCTCCTCCATCATATCTTCAAATGGTATTGCATTTCTAGGGTCATTGATGGAGCTCCATACAAAATAAATAGATGATGCTATTATGATTATCAGTACAATATTTATCAAAATCGATATACTTAGAAGTATATTTTTACCATTCATACATACATCCCTTTGCAAAATTATATTTAAATAAATTGAATATTTTATTATTTGATAATATCATATTGTAATTGATATATAAATATGTTATTACTAAAAAAAGTAAATTGTTGAATATTAAAAATGTCTTTAATTAAAAATTTTAATAAAATGTATGAAAAATAAAAAAATAATATCAATCAATAAGTTGTTAATATTAAAAATAGAGATTAAATATCTTTAACTTCATTCCAGCAATTTTTTACAACTTCAACAGAGTGTTTAAATGCATAAGTTCATCATCGCTTATTTTTATAGGAACTACTTCTTCTATTCCGTTTTTTCCAACTTTAATGGGAGCTCCACTACATACATCTTTTATTCCATTCATTTTTTTCATAGCCACTTTCAAACAACGCCTTTTGAGTCATTACATTAACGGGATTTGTTAATATACACAATTTTGTGTCGCAGTCTTTTGAGGTAATATAATATGGTATAGAATATACCCATTAATAAAATAATAGATGCTAATCCAAAAAACAGTAAAAATGGCGTATTTCTATATTTTTTATGCGTTATATATTTTATAATGAGATAACTATCCGGAAATAAATAAATCATTAGATTGTTCATTAATGTGTTATTGTCCATTTACACAACCTCGTAAAAATAAATATAAAAATAAATATAAAAATAAAATATTATTTAAATTTATTATATTTTTTTGTGGTTTTATGGAGCTCCGTAATAATACTCCGTAATAATAATTTTATAATATATAAATATATAAATATATTTTACTTTTTTAAATACTCCTTTTTAATAG
Organism: Methanococcus aeolicus Nankai-3; assembly: GCF_000017185.1. Classification (NCBI taxonomy): domain Archaea; kingdom Methanobacteriati; phylum Methanobacteriota; class Methanococci; order Methanococcales; family Methanococcaceae; genus Methanococcus; species Methanococcus aeolicus. Next base: position 558,486 of record NC_009635.1, read on the forward strand.
CAAAGTAAATCAAAAATAGAACACTAAAACGGTTAATATTAAACTATATCTATTTATTTCTATTATTAAAGCGTATATCTCGGCATTAACACTATTTCATCATTCTAAGCTGTACGCCATGTCCGATAGCTAACCCTGCCGAGAATAATATACGAATTTTTGCTGTATTGTATTCATACTATGGGAATCTTCCCTATCTTACAACTCGCCCAAAAATTCATTTAAAAAAATCATATACCTTCAATTTCGAACCCGCTATCATAGCAAGGTTATCCATAAGCTCCATGTAGGTCGGTTTATTGAAGATATATATTGTATGCTTTTAAACTATATATATCTTTTGAATTTTATAATAAATATAAAAAATATTTTAGGAGTTTTAGGAGCTCCCCCACATTTATAATCTCACTTTTATATAAATTAATTTAGGAAACGATATATAAAATAAACATGCATAATAATGCATGTCTAAAAAATATTATTGCCACGAGGGGGAGGGAGAAAATGAAAAATAACATATTTAACCGTAAAACTAAAATATTAATAACAATGGGCCCATCTATCGAACGAGTGTTGGAAAAATCAGCAAATATAATTGATGGAGTTAGGTTTAACATGTCCCATGCTAAGATTGAGGAGATGGATAAATATATGGAAATATTGAATAAAAACAATATTGCAAAATTAATGGATTTAAAGGGAAATAAATTACGAATTAAAACAACCAACATATCAAGTATAAAAGCGGGAGAAACAGTAATAATTGGTAAAGATGTAATATTGTCCCACCACCCAGTAAATGAGGTGGAAATTGGGCATTTTATACTAATAAATGATGGAAAGGTTAAATTGAAAATAGATAATATTAAAGATAATTTAATATATGCAACGGCGATAGTTGGGGGAGAAATAAAACAAGGCAATGGAATAAATACTCCGGATTCGAGTTTAAAAATGCCAATAATCGCCATTGAAGATATTGAACATATAAAATATGCGATTAAACATGATTTTGAATATATTGCACTATCATTTGTTAGAAATAAAAACGATATAATCAATTTAAAAAATATTTTACAAGAGTATAATGGAAATATACCAATAATAGCTAAAATAGAGACAAAAGAAGGTTTAAAAAACATAGAGGAAATATCAATATATGCAGACGGAATTATGGTTGCTAGGGGGGATTTAGGTGTTGAAATTCCTATTGAAAATATTCCTGTAAAACAGAAGGAAATAATAAGGACGGCAAATAAACACGGAAAAATAGTAATAACTGCAACTCAAATGCTTGATTCAATGGTAAATAATCCATACCCAACGAGAGCGGAATTGACAGACATTGCAAATGCTATATATGATGGAACAGACTGTATAATGCTATCAAATGAAACATCAATAGGAAAATACCCTATAGAAGCTATTAAGGTAATGGATAATGTTGCAAAAATATCTGAAAAAGATATCGATAAATTTGGGAGAAAAACAAAATTGGGGAGTTGCTCAACTTCAATAGGCATAGCTTATGCCACATATGCACTTTTTGAGCAATTACGCCCCAAAATAATATTAACGCCCACATGGTCGGGAAGTAGTGCCAAACTTATATCCAAATTTAAGCCTTCAATTCCAATAATTGCACCTACGCCCAATATAAAAACATTTAGAAAATTAAGACTCGTATGGGGCGTTACTCCTGTTCTTTCAGATGAAGTTCATAGTATTGACGACATTTTAAATTTATCAAAAGAAATAGCTAAAAAATATATTGATACTGGAACATATATTATAACTTTGGGGCATCCAATTGGCATGAAAAAGACCAATTTAATTAAAGTGGAAACAATTGAATAGAAAAATAATAATGATAATAATGCAATAATAAAAATAACATAGTTAAGTAATATGCTAATAATAATATAACTAAACTATTTTAAAGGCTGATGCAATGATAATCCTAGATTTTGAAACAAATACCCGCAAACCATATGATGTGATAGAAGTAGGAGCGATAAAAGTTGCTTTTATTGATGGAGAATATAAAAAGATAGATGCTTTTCATCGTTATTATTATTCAAAATATGGCATAAATCAACGAGCTTTAGAGGTGCATAGATTAACACCACAAAAAATAAAAAATTTAAGAGGCGGTGAAAATTATGCTAAATATTTTAGACAGGATAATGAATTTATAGAGTTTTGCCAAGATTGTAATACTTTAGTAGCACACAATATCACTTTTGAACTTAGATATTTAGGAGATATGGTAACTTTTGATAATCATATTTGCACAATGGCACAAAATAAACATATAGTAAGAGCTGTCGATATTAGGGGCGGGTTGAAACCTCCAAAACTTATTGAGGCGTGTAATCATTATGGGATAGATTTTGATGAAGAACAATATCATAGTGCCATTTACGATGTAACAAAAACATTAGAAGTTTTAAATTGTATGGATAACCTAACTTTATAAAATTAAATGCAAGAAGCTACAAACAGAAAGGGGAGGAATACGCTACAAAGTGTGAAATTCTAACTTTTTGATGATAAAATACATCTATAGTTTATCAAACTTATATGAGTAAAATCGCTCATTCATCAAGTCAATCGTTAGATGATGAAAGATAAAAATAATAATAAAAATAATAAAAATATAAATATATTAAATATTCAACATTCTTTCAATTGATTTTTTTGCCTGTTCAATGACCTCTTCATCAAGGGTTATTTCATATTCTTCATTGATTAAACATTTTTCTACTTTTTCAAGTGTCATTTGTTTCATCGGGTCACAAATAGCATCTTTTCTAAGCGGTATCAATTTTTTTGTTTTACCTGCCTTTTTTAATTCATGGTTTAACCTAACTATCATATCGCATTCTGTTCCTATTATTATTTCTTCTGCTGGAGTTTCCAGTACAAATTTAACCATTCCGCCTGTGCTCAATACGGCATCGGCCAAATCTTGAACCTCAGGGGCACATTCTGGGTGTGCTATGCATACAGCATTAGGATATTGTTTTTTCGCGGCTATAACATCTTCTTTTTTAAATTTCTGATGAACATAACAACCTCCATCTTTTGGGATGCAGATTATTTCTTTATCTGTTCTTTTACTTACAAAATATCCTAAATTATTGTCTGGTCCAAATAATATTTTATCCTCTTCAAATGAATTTATTACTTTATCCGCATTTGCAGATGTGCAAGTTGAGTCAGCTATTGCCTTTGCAGAAGCAAGGGTATTTACATAAATTACAACTTTTGCATTAGGGTGTTCTTTTTTTGCATCCAATATGATTTTTGGAGGTAATTGGTGTGCCATTGGACATTCTACATCCTTAATCTCAGGAATTAAAACTTTTTTATCCTTATTTAATATTTTTGCAGTTTCAGCCATAAAATCTACGCCACAAAATACAATAATATCCGCAGTGGTTTCTTTGGCAATAATACATAATTCCAATGAATCCCCCACAAAATCAGCAATATTTTGAATTTCTTCTGGCTGATAATTATGTGCTAATATTATAGCATTTTTTTCTTTTTTGATTGTGTTTATTCTTTCTATTATATCCATATTATTCCTCACTAAATTGTTTAAATATTAATCGTAATATAATTATTTCAGTTATTTTTTATTATTTATTAATTTTATTTATTATTTTTAAGCACTCAATAATCATTTTTTTAGATATTTCATCCAATATATATGGGGTTATGGGAGCTCCGTCTCTAATATACCTACCTGTGCCAACCACAATGTGCCCTTCATTTTCTATATTCACATAATTTACAGGGCCATCAGAGTAAATGGCATCTCCAACTTTTACAGTTTCCTCTATGCCAAATACTCCATTTGTCCCTATTGTTTTTATGTTGTTTTTTTCGCAATGCTTTATAATTGCTTCTCTGATGGGAGTGGTATCTCCTCCAGCTATGCAAATAATTGCAACATCTCCTTTTATCGATTGAACGGTTTCAATAGTTATATTTTCACAAACTGCTACGACTTTATCACTGAAAAAGTCTTCGGCAAATTTTGCCTTATTTTCTCCAATTTTTGCCCCATATTTTCTATGGATTATATCATTTTTAGCAATATTGGCACCATCATATGCAAATATTTGGAGGGGTCCTCCCCTATGGACTTCGATTAAATCCATTATTACTCTGATGCCCAATCTTCCACAGCCAATAACCGATACTGTGCCTTTTGGAACAAGTTTTTTTTCTAATTCTGTTATATTTTCATTAACCATAATAATCATTATTGGTTTATTGTATGACTATATTATAATCATTACTAGTTTATATTATTTATAGGTTTATATATTATATACTATGTATATTAATGCCACAGATTTATTATATATTATTTTTTACTATTTTTCATAATTATAATTATAATTATAATTATATGCATTTAAAAGCCCAACACAGCCTGTAATCATGACATCTCCCCCAGGATATACATATTCCCCATACTCCTTAAATAATGCCCTATTTGGGCCAGATATTAGTATCTTTTCAGGATTTATTCCCCCTACAACTGTTGCACCATGGCCCCTATCATTGAATATTTCTTCATTGGTGAGTGTGCCATTTATCATCTTATTAACTATTTTGTTTAATTTTACGGGCGTTAATAATCTTGTATGGTGCTCAAATAATGCTTTTATTTTTCCATCTTTTATACTAACTCCCAAGGTGTGCCCATTTCCAATATCTAAACCAACAAATTCATTTATATCGTTTTCTTTCGCATAATGAAGTATGCCACATATCGATGCAACTTTACTATCCATTACAAATCCGCTGTGTCCACTATTTTTTAGATATTGTATAATACTATTAAATCTTGAAAATTGATTTAATTGCTCTGTTTCTTGTTTAAAAATATATTCAAACGGATTATCTGTTATTTGCAATAATTCTTTGAAATAATTAAATCGTGTAATTCTATCACTTTGTCCTTTTACAAAACCATGGTCTTGACATCCAACACATACAAAATCAGGACGGAACTCTTCCCCAAATTCTTTAAATATATTTTCTAACATTTCAAAATTTAAATCGCCGAATATAATATTTGGATTATCTATTTTATCCTTTATTATTATTCCCCTTCTTCTTACGACATCTAAATCATCTCTAATTGTAGGAGCCGCATTTTTAGATATTTCTATTTTATATCCTTGTTCTTGGAGCTCCGAGATTGCCCTATTTACAGGACCTCCTCCCATAATACTACCATCAATTTTTAAATCCTCATTTGTATTTTTTATTTTATTTGCAATAATACTTGTTGGAGATGGAAGTATAAGTTTAATGGCATTTTCTATATTATTTTTATTTTTTTCAGTGTTAAAATAAATTATATCCTGAGTCCCTTTTCCAATATCAATACATAATATATTCATTTAACCGCCTCTTTTACCCTATTTATTATGTAATATAAATTTTGCAACTTCTTTAACAACATCTATTATTTTTTTTGTAGTGATATATGATATAGCATTGGGATGGTATTCAATGGAAATATATTCTTCAACAATCTTTGCCTTTCTTTTTGCTAATTGAAGGGCAACTAAATGCTCTACACTATAACCATCTCCAAAATACATATCATTCAAAAAATCCCCCTTGATAATCCTAAATCCACTTTGTATGTCTTTAAATATATGAAAGTTTAAAGCATAAATTGACACCATAACAGACATAAAAACACTTGCAAGATAATTTGAAATAATTCTATAAAATGGTATATGTTTATATCGCCTAATGCCAAAAACTGCATCAGCATCTTTTTTCTTTAATTTTTCAAACATTGGCAGTATATCTTTGGGTTTATGTTGGTAGTCCCCATCAATGTAGCAAATATATTTATATCCTTTTTCCAGAGCAAATTTAGTCCCCTGTTCTAAAGCCTTCGCCTTTCCTTCATTTGTGCTTTTAAATATGGTATATATTTTAACATTATTATTTTTGTTTTTATTGTTATTATTACTTGTTGTTTTATCAATATATTCTTTGACGATTCGTTTTGTATTGTCCGTAGAACCATCATCTACAACTATTGAATCAAGATTTAAATTAGATAATTCACTTAGAACTTTTAATATATTTTTCTCCTCATTATATGCAGGTATAACCACAATTAAATTTTTCATGCTTAATCCTCAAAATAGCTATTTATATATTGATAAAAAGAATTATAAAATAAGATTATAGTAAATTCAATAACTGTCCATTATCTGTCCTAAATCATTGGAATATTTCTCTGTTGCTGTATCGCCATAAGAGATTTTATATCCTTCAACTAATGGTACTGGAAATTGTTCGAAAATTGACTATATATTTGCATAATTATTTGATAAATCGCAATTGATTAATATCATTAAAGATCCGAAATATTAAGGAAAAAACTTTTAAGTAAAATATACATAATCACTTAATATCGTAAAGGAATATTATCGTTATTGCAACAATTGCCCCCATTATAAGCCCCATTACTATATACCACATATTATTACTTGATGCGCCGTTTTCAATATTTGTAATATTTTTTGACAGATTGTTATCTTTGTTAATATTTGTGGTTATATTTTCGAAACTTGATGTATTGGGGGAGCTCCCATTTTCAATATTTTTAATTATTGTGTTGTTTATTGTATTATTTTCAATTTCAATTGATTCATTATTTATGGTAGTTTCTGAATTGGGGGCCATATTGGATTTATCTGTTATATTTATAATATTGTAAATCATAATTTTACTAACTAATGAATTATTTAAATAATATCTTAATGATACCACTATTTTATAATTATCCAATTTTTTACCAGTAATTATTCCAGTAAGGTTTCCTGTTGCAGTATTTTCCACATATGGCATATATATAGAACTATTATTGAAATCAACATTATCGGCTTTTGCCGTTAAACTAAAATTAGTAAATGGTTCCAAATTACTAATATTATAATTAACATAAATTATATCAAGATAAACAATACCATCATTAGTCATTTTTCCATAACCAACATCTATTTGCTCATGGCCATATGACATAGTTAAGATTAAACTAAATAATAATCCATATAGTACATATTGTCGTTTTTTCATAATATCACTTGCGCATATATATGCAATAAAAAATATATGGTGTGTTTAGGGCTCTTTATGATACTCCGCCGAGATTAAATAAAAACTCGAAGAGTTTTTATTTAATTATTCGTATGATGGGCCAGGGCGAATTAATATGCTAAATTCTTATAACTGCAATGAACAACCGTTTTGAATGTACATAATTAAATATATCATTTGATATCATATGGATGCCACATATAATTTATGTTATTAATGTTGATTTATTATATCGTTTAATTCCTGCCTTTAATTCTTCCTATTCTTTCATTTAACTTTTGCACTTCTTCCCTTGTGAGTTTTGTAGAGCATTTTATGGAATTTAATTCATTCTTCAACTGAATTACTTTACAAAACAATATCCCATTTATTATTAAGCTAATAATTGCCATGCCCAAGGCTAAGGTTGCATCTATCATTTTTTTCCACCAAACAATCCTTTAATGAATTTTTTAACCAATGATTTTTCCTCGGTTTTTTTAGGGACATATTCTTTTCCCGTTAGTTTTGCAGCAATTTGCATTATTGCCTGTGAAGCGGGTGAATCGGGGTATTTTAACACAATTGGCTCACCAAACGCAGCACTTCTTCTTATATTGGGGTCTTCTGGAATAATACCCAATATTGGGACTTCGAGTATGGTTTCAATAGCTTTTGAGCTTAATTCCGTATCCTCCAATGAAGCCCTATTAATTATGGCTCCAAGTATGTTAGTTTCAAATCGTTTTGAAATTGCCACTACCTTTAAGGCATCAGAAATAGAAGATATTTCAGGATTTACTAACAATATAAGATGTTCAGCAGCCGATATTGCAGTTAATGCCTCTTTACCAATTCCCGCTGGGCAATCTAATATCATAATGTCACACATTCCATACAATTTCGTTAAAACATCTGCTAATCTTTCAGGTTTTGCCTTTCTAAATGCATCCAATGAAATCCCAGCAGGAACAACCTTAACACCATTGGGGCCATCATAAATTGCATCCATAATATCGGCACGACCTGCTAAAACATCATTCAAAGTTATTGATTTTCCATCTAATCCCATGACAAGCTCTAGGTTTGCCATAGCAATATCCAAATCAAGTACAATTACATCTTTTCCAAATTTTGTTAATGCAACAGATAAATTTGCCGATGTGGTGGTCTTACCAGTTCCTCCTTTACCTGATGCTATTGCAATAGTTATTGCCATTCTTTTCACCCGACATTATATTCTTATTTTTGGCCATACTATATTTTAATTTATCAACTGCATTAATTATGTCTTTATTTTTAATGCCAATAGCCGCGTTCATTACAACATAATCGTATGGGAAATTTCCCAAATAACAATTTCCAAATTTATCGGAGCTCCTAACTCCCCTCGGACCGGTGATTCTTAAATTATATAATTTACCTGCTATTTCAACAGGGTCTGAATTCGTAGTAATGCATATAGATAATGGACTATCAATATTTAAAACTTTGTTATTGGTATTATTGGCAAGTTCGACTAGTAGGTCATGCAATAATTTTCTACTTTCTTTCTGCTGTTTCATAAGTTCTTTATAGTTATTTAGTCCAATTGATAACAATGAAACTAGCGTATTCACTATCGGGGTTGCACATGCTCGTCCAGGATATGTTTTTGATATTTCATTTATGAATTCTTTATCTTTTGAATAAATTATTCCCCCTCCAATCGGAGTTAATAAATTTTTATCGGAAGAACTTATAACGGCATCTACCCGATATTTAAATGCCTTTTTTAATCTATCAATATAATATTGATTTTGAATGGCATAGGCACCATTAATAATATGGGGAATATTATATTCTTCACAAATCTTTGCTATTTCTACGATATCATCACTTTTCCGAGGGGGGAAGAAGGTTAAAGTGCTTAATACACAAGGTATTTCTTTTTTATTATTTATATTATATTTAGTAGTATAAATATTGCTGTCCCCATATTTATCATTTTTATTTATTTCTTTTTTTATGGCATTTTCGATATCTTCAACAGGAACGAAGACAGATTCACCGTCTTCGGATAGAACCGTTTCAACCAATCTCATTTTTAATCCTGAAAAAGATACGGCTTTTATTGGGCTTTTATGTGCTGCGTATGGATAAATTACAGTATTACAACCATATTTTTTTCTTAATGCACTTAAACATAATGATATAGACATGCCTGTTGCTATGGGGGTGGCTATTGCTGAAACATTTAGCCCCAATTTTTTTAAGAAACTTGTTAATATGCTATTGGTTAATGAATACATCACACTTGCACCAGGTGCTTTTGGCTGTGGATCGATTAAATTTCCACTTCTTCCCACCCCATGACAAAAACCAGAAACTAATCTATTGTGGATATTTGAAGAGGTTCTAGCCTCCCGCTCCCCTATTCTTATAGATTTTGGGTCTTTATCTGTATCCATTAAAGATAGTAATTTTAAAAAAAGTTCTATCTCTTCATCACTCATTGCCTGTTTGGGAATTACTCTATGATTAAAAATATCTTCAATATTTTTTAAATTATCATTTAATACGAGTTTTCCCCTATTTTCCATATTTTTTGGAATTATTCCACTAATATTTAAATCAATCATATTAACATCATCATATTATATCATATATTTTATATTTAATGAATATATACATTATTAAATATTGTGTAATATTATTTTATTATTTATTATTTATTATTTATACCTTATAATTTATATTATTATATATTTTATAATTATATATAAATTAAATAAAACACCACCAAAATAAGGGATATTATGAAAATAGCAATAACTGGAAAAGGAGGAGTTGGAAAAACATTTATTTCTGCCACATTATCAAGATTATTTGAAAAGGACAATTATAATGTGGTGGCTGTTGATGCCGACCCAGATATGAATTTAGCATGTGCATTAGGTATTGATGAAGAGATAATTCCACTATCAAAAATGGACGATTTAATTGAGGAGAGGACTGGGGCAAAAGTCGGAGAATATGGGAGCGTATTCAAAATAAATCCTATGGTATCAGATATTGTTGAAAAATATGGCTACACGGTAAATGATGCAAATATCAATTTAATAGTTATGGGAACTATTGAAAAAGGCGGAGATGGCTGTGTATGTCCTGCATCCGTACTACTGAGGAGATTACTGAGACATCTAATTTTAAAAACCGACGAAGTTGTTATATTGGACATGGAAGCAGGAATTGAACATTTAGGTAGAAAAACTACTGAAAATGTTGATTTAATGATTGTAGTCGTAGAGCCATCCAAAAAATCACTTCTTACGGCAAACAGAATTAAAAAACTTGCAAAAGATATTGGAGTATCAAATTTATACTGCATAGTAAATAAAATAAAAAATAATGAGGAAAAAAAGCAATTTGAAAAAATATTTAATGAACAGGTAAATATTCCTATTTTGGGCTATATCCCCTACAGCAATGAAGTTTCAAAATGTGATTTGCAGGGAGCTCCACTTAATTTAAATTCCGAAGTAGGTAAAGATATCAAAAAAATATACGATAAAATTAAAAAAATAAAAAATAATAACACAGAGGAATAAAAATGGACATAACAACATTGACAAAATTAGCCATTCCTATTTTAATTATTATTGTATATACTGTAAATTTAATTAAAGGTATGCAACAACCCAAATTAAACAACGGCATTATTATATCCTTGTTATTATTAAATATGGCAATAATTTTGTCAATGTTTTTTATAAATACTACAAATTTAATTATGATTTCAATTATTTTAACTTCATTAATTTCTTCCCTATTGTTGTTAAATAAAAATATATTTGAATTGGCCGTAAAAATTTTAAAAATGGATTTGCAATGGGACGATATTGTTCATAGAACGGTATTTCCTATGTCTTTATATATTTTTATAAATCCTATTATTTATTTTACAATGAATGGAAATTTGGCCATTTTTTTAAATGGGGCATTAGACGCTATTTTTAATTTAATAAATATATTGGGATTTCAATTGTTATTATTTATTTTTGCATTTATGGGTATAGGTTTTGGAACTCGCAGAAGCTTAAAACAATGTATAAATAGGTTGGGCGTGGGAGCTCCCAAAATTTTATATATAATATTTGGATTGGTTGGCATATTTATTATTAATTTTTTGGTGTGGGAGCTCCCAATATACCTCACTGATTTAATGTCCTCCCAAATAAAAAATACCGTTGTAAATGCGCTAATTAACCAGTCTTCTAATGTGGAGTCCGCCGTTCAGGCTATGAAAGAAGCTATTCCCTCACTGTATGAAGTAATAATAATGGTTATTGTGGTTGGTGTTAGTGAGGAGCTCCTTTTTAGGGGAGCTCTCCAACCAAGATTTGGTAATTTATATACAAGTTTATTATTTTCGGTGTTGCATTTCCAATATTTATCAATTTTGGCATTTGTAAATGTGTTTTTAATAAGTTATTTATTTGGGATTATTAAAAATAGGACAAATACTTCCACCACCATATTAATACACATGATTTATGATTTTATAGCTTTTGGGGGACTATATTTATTGTATAATATAATATAATATAATATAATATAATATAATATAATATAATAAAGAATAAAAATTAGAATAAAAAAGAAAAAATAAAAATTATTCATCGGAATTATTTAATAATTTATTGTATGATTTTTCGGCATTTTCATAAACTTTTTCTTCATTAATATTTACCATTTTTCCATTATTTAATACAATTTCCCCGTCAATTATAACCATATCTACAACCCCATTAAAGGAATAAACCAAATGGGAATAAATATTTTCATTTGGTATTAAATAAGGCTTATTTATGTCTATTATAACAACATCGGCAAGAGCTCCCTCCACCAACTCACCGGCATTTAAACCTAAGGCGTTAGCTCCGTTTTTTGTGGCAAATTCAAAGGATTGAGATGCACTAACCACAGTAGGATTTAACGAATTTCCCTTATGAATAAGTGATGCCATTTTTATTTCTTCAAATAAATTTAAATTGTTATTACTACCACAACCATCTGTTCCCAAAGTTATTAATACGGTATTTTCCATTAATTTAGGAATTGGGGCTATACCAGATGCTAATTTTAAATTACTTATTGGATTATGCGATATGGCAATATTTTTATTTTTAATTATTTCAATTTCTTTATTGGATAGATGGACATTGTGGGCAGATATTACTTTTACACCGTTAAAAAATCCAAATGAATCCAAATATTCAAAAGGTCTTTTATTAGTCATTTCTTCTACGGTTTTTATCTCATCAATAGTTTCATTTAAATGTATATGTAGTGGAACATTGTATTTTTTTGCCAAATTATGGGATTCTTGTAGGAGCTCCATAGAACAGGTATATGGTGCATGTGGCGATACAGTTGGATTTATTTTTGGATTATTTAATTTTTGTATATTTTCAACAGTATTGACTGTTTCTTTTAATTCATTTTCCCTTTTCTCTTCGTCAAATAAATCAATCATTCCATAGCCCAAATATGCCCTAATTCCTGTTTCTTGAACTCCCTTTATAATTCCATTCATATAAAAATACATATCGTTGAATGTGGTTGTTCCGCTTTTAATCATTTCCATACATCCAAGCATTGTTGCATCATAAACAATTTTTTCATTTAGATTTGCCTCCATTTTCCAAATATAATTATTTAACCAGTCCATTAATGGCAAATCATCAGCAACTCCCCTAAATAATGTCATTGGTGTATGTGTGTGGGTATTTACTAATCCGGGAATTATTATTTTATTTTTTCCATCTATTATTTTTAAGTCCTTTCTGTTTAGGTTTTCCTTTTGTATTAGGTTTTTTCCTATTTTTTTTATCTTATTTTTTTCAATTAGAATGTCTTGAACTTTGTTATTTATGGTGGCATCTTGAATTAATATCATAATATCACTTTTTTATTTTAATTTATTTTTAAATATAATTAGATTATATAAATTATATATTAACATTAACATATCGTTGTTCTGGTTCTTACACTGCCCCCACCATCTCCTACTGGAACACTTTGACCTCCTTTACCACAATAGCCAATACTTAATTTAAATTCATTTGTAATGGCATCAATATTATGTAATATATCTAATATCTCCCCGCTTAATCCAGCATCTCGTAGTGGTGTGGTTAATTCTCCTTTTTCTATCATAAAAGCCTCAACAGAATTAAATTGGAACAATCCTTTTCCTGTATCTACCTGACCTCCTCTTGAACCTTTTAAATATATTCCATCTTTGGTATCTTGAAGGAGCTCCTCAAAATCCCAGTCCATAGGTTTTATGTAGGTGTTGCTCATTCTTACAATAGGTTTGTTTAATCCCTGAGCCCTACCGTTGCCTGTTAGTTCCATATCCATTCTTCCCGCAGTTTCTCGCGAATGTAAATATCCTTTTAATACTCCATTTTCGATTATTGTAGTTTTTTGCCCCTTCACTCCTTCGCTATCATATTTGTAGTATCCAAATGAATTATCAATATTTGGATTATCAATAACGCTAACAATTTCACTACCTACAACTTCTCCAATTTTATCTTTAAATACGCTATCATTTTGTAATACCAAATCAGCCTCCGAAGCATGTCCCACAGCCTCATGGATAAATACTCCTGCAAGATCTGGGTCTAATACTACATTAAACTCTCCCTTTGGACATTGTTTCGCTGTTAATAATCTTAGCGCTCTTTCTTTTGCATTTGTTGATAATTTTATTATTTTATCATAATTTATTACCTCAAAGCCATCGCCCCCTATTCTTTCAGAAGCATATTGTAGATTATTACTATTATTATTTCCTGACGCAACAGCAGTCATATACATAAATACCTTTGTTCTGTCTGATTCTATCTTTGTTCCTTCGCTACTCATAAATAATGAATACCCTGTGGCGTCGGAGTAAGATACCGATGTAGATACTATTTTATTACTGCCATTTGTGTTTGTAGTATTTTCATCAATCAAATTTTTATGGGATTCCAATAAATATTCCTTTTTTTCTTCTGTGGATATATCTTTCGGATTTATTTTAATATCTGATTTAATATAATCGGTATTCGTTGGAGTTTCTTTTAAAATAACTTTCTTTTTTGATTCATTATTTGCTATTTTGGCAACTTTATAGGCTTTCTGTATTAATTCTTTTATTTCCTTTAAATCTGTTGTATCAGCAGTTGCATAACCCCAACCATTTTCATAAAGCATCCTAACACAAACTCCCGATGACATTCCAGAGGATACTTCCTCAATTGTGCCATCTTTTAGTGTTATATGATTAGACTCGCCGTAGTTTAATCTAATATCGCAGTAAGTTCCTAAATCTATTAAATCCTCCAATTTTTCCAAATCCCCATTAGGGAATTCATATTCTTTTATTTGTTCCAATATCTCACCATAAATACTAAATTATTAATAATATAAATTATATTATATTAGTAATTACAATAGTATAATATCATTATTATATTATTCTATTTTTTAGTATTCTATTTATATTGTTAGTATAATCAGGTGGTGAAAATATGTTGTTAGGAACTCCTCTTTTTTCGAATGGAACAAAAATACTACTATTAGGTAGTGGTGAATTAGGAAAAGAAGTAATAATAGAAGCTCAGCGATTAGGTATAGAATGTGTTGCCGTTGATAGCTATGATAATGCCCCTGCAATGCAAGTTGCACATAGAAGTTATGTAATAGATATGAAAGATGGAGATGCTTTAAAGGCAATTTTGGAAAAGGAAGTTCCAGACTATATTATACCAGAAATAGAAGCCATAAATACAGATATACTCATAGAGATGGAAGAATTTGGACATCAAGTTGTACCTACGGCAAATGCCGCAAAAATAACAATGGATAGGGAAGGAATAAGAAGATTAGCTTCCGAACAATTAAACATACCCACAGCAAAATATGAATTTGCGGAATCGTTGGAAGAATTAAAAAAAGCTGTAAAAAAAATAGGAGCTCCCTGTATCGTAAAGCCAATAATGTCGTCATCTGGAAAGGGACAAAGCACAGTTAAAAGTGAAAAAGACGAGGATATAGAATATGCATGGAATTATGCCCAAGCGGGAGCAAGGGGCATAGGTAAAAAGGTAATAGTTGAAGAATTTATTAACTTTGATTATGAAATAACGCTGCTCACAGCAAGAACTGCTCACGGAACAGTGTATTGCCCACCAATTGGACACATTCAAGATGGGGGTGACTATATTGAAAGTTGGCAACCTCATCCTATGAGTGAGGAAATGATAAAAAAAGCCCAGGAGATGGCAAATAAAATAACCACAGTATTGGGTGGAAACGGCATATTTGGTGTAGAGTTATTTATTAGGGGGGACGAAGTAATATTTAGCGAAGTATCTCCGCGACCACATGATACTGGAATGGTTACAATGATTACCCAAAATATGAGTGAATTTGAAATACATTTAAGAAGTATATTGGGGCTTCCTGTGGATATTCAATTAATTACAGCAGGTGCAAGTAGTGTTATTAAATCAAAAATACATAAATATGCACCACAATATGACATCTCCGATGCTGTGAAAGTTCCAAATACAAAATTAAGAATTTTCGGAAAACCACTCGCAAAAGTAGGTAGAAGAATGGGAGTTGCGTTGGCATCTGCAAATACAGTTGAAGAAGCACGAAAAAATGCTAAAAAATGTGCCAATGGAGTAATTATTAGATAATATTGATATCAGCATGCATACATAAGGAATATAATATAAATAAAATGTAAAATATATTTTATAATATCTTTATTTTTTCATTTATTAAATAAAATACAGTTAATGCCCATAAAATCATTATAATTATTGCCTCTTTTTTTTCAAATTTATAATCCATAATCGGAGCAAATGGGCGAACTCCTGCTGGTGTAAGGCTATCTCCAACTATATGGGATAAATAGCCCAATGCAATAGGGACAATATAAAATTCCATTCCATTATAATTCAAAAGAACTATTTTAGAAACTATTAAATGCACCAACAAAGCCACAAAAACACATATTGGGACAACCCTCCCAAGTAATTTATTATTTGTAATCATTACCAAAGCCAATAAACCTGCAAGAGTTGGAGATAATGCCGACAATTTATATGTTATAAATCCCAAAATAGAGGATACTATACCCATACAATAAATAGTATGGGTAAATCCCCTGTGGTTTGAGTGATTTGGTATTAAATAAACTAACAATACAGCAACAGCACCAACAAAAAAACCAATATCAAAATATTCTGGCTTAAATAAATAGGTTAAAACTGATATTAATGTTAATCCTCCTGCTAAATATAGCCCCCTATCCACTATATCGGATTTTACATCGTGATCTAAATCTGGATATAGGGCTCCTGCCACCAATAAAAAAATTTGTTCAGGAGCTCCCAAAAATGGCAACCCAAAAATTATTCCAAATATTGTATGTCCTTTCCAATTCATAATATCACATTTACCATATTTTTTATTTTTTTTAATAATTTTATCAATTATATATAATGGTTTTATCATATAATATCATATATAGTCAATCTTCGAACAATTTCCTGTAATGCATAGTTAAAGAATATAAAATCTCTATTGCATTACAACAACAGAGAAATTCGTTTACAAAAGCTATGCTTTTGTATAAAATCCTAAAAGGATTTTATACTCAAAATTGGGACAAACAATGGACAGTTATTGAAGATTAACTATAATATTGGTGAAAAAATGGATATGATAACTATTGCTATGAATATTGCTAAAAACATTGAAAAAGGAGTTAAACCCCTAATCGGCTGGGAGAAAGGCACCGAAATAGTCAAAATCGGAGCAGATGGAACTCCAACAAAAAGAATTGACTTAATAGCCGAAGATATTGCCATAAATTCCATCGAAAAACAATGTAGTGCTATTTTAATAAGCGAAGAAATAGGACATAAACAAATAGGAGATAATCCCAAATATGTTATTGTATTGGACCCAATTGATGGAACATATAATGCTTTAAACGATATACCAATATATTCCGTTTCTATTGCCATATGCAAATTAAATGATAGAAATATTGATGAATTAACCATAAATGATTTGGAAGTGGGAGTTGTAAGGAACATATCTACGGGAGAGGTATATTTTGCCAAAAAAGGTAGCGGGGCTTTTGTATTTAAAAATAATATTCAAAAAAGAATATATACTTCAAAAATCACTAATTTAAGCGATGCTTCGGTTGGAGTTTTTGCCTACGGCCTAACAACCAATACCTTAGATTTTATTAAAGATAGAAGAGTAAAAAGAATAAGAATATTTGGTTCCGCAGCTTTGGAGCTATGTTTTGTTGCTCGTGGCTCATTAGATGCCTTTATAAATGTAAATGAAACCACTCGTTTATGCGATATTGCGGGAGGTTTTGTAGTTCTTAAAGAGGCAGGAGGCATAATCTCCGACAGAGACGGAAGAATTATAAATATGCCCCTTAATATTAATGCAAAAAATTCATTTATATGCTCCAATGATAAATTACATAAAAAATTTGTATCAATATTTGGAAATAAATGGAAATTAAAGCCCACAAAATTTGGAATAGTATCAAGAGCCGATAAAAAAGAGGCTATTGAGTTGGTGTATGAAATTATAAATTATCTTGATTCAAAAAATATAGATTATGAATTAGAACAGGATATTTACAATAAAATATATAATACAAATAATAACAATATTGAAAATAAAGACAAATATTTAATGAAAGATGTTTCAGAAATATCACATATGATATCAATAGGAGGAGATGGGACCGTATTAAGGACATCGCGAATTGTAGAAGGTAATGAAATACCAATAATTACAGTAAATAAGGGGACCGTTGGATTTTTGGCGGAATTTGATGTGGAGGGTATATTTGATATTATAGAAGACATAATAAATGGAGATTATGAAATTGAAAAAAGAACCAAATGTTCGGGACATATAAAATATAAAGATAACAATCAAAAAACACTCCCCAGTGCCCTTAATGAATTGGTAATAACTACAAAAAGCCCTGCAAAAATGATACAATTTGAAGTTTATGTAAATGGAAATTTTGTAGAAGAGATAAGGGCAGATGGTCTTATAATATCCACCCCCACAGGTTCTACGGCATATTCTCTTAGTGCAGGGGGACCAATAGTAGAGCCCCAAGTTGATGGCTTTGTGATAGTTCCAATATGTCCATTTAAATTATTTTCAAGACCCATTGTTGTAAATGGGAGCTCCGAGATAAAAATAAAAATTATAAAAAAGGAAACGCTAGTTGCCGTAGATGGGACGATAGAAGGCGAATTAAAAAAAGGAGACGAAATAATTTTAAGAAAATCCGATTCATACACATATTTTGTAAAAGGAAGAAACTTTTACGAAACACTTAGAAAATTAAGTGTAATTGATGGAGGAGCTAGATAATTAATTTTATAGGGCTCTTTATAATATATTTATAATAAAATATATTTATAATAACTATAAATATATAGATATTATTTTAACTCTTCAACATTTACAAGGGCAATTAATTCTACTCCAATTTCTTTTAAATTTTCTTTTGCCCCTTCATTTCTATCCACAATTACAAATACTTTATCCACAATGCCACCATTTTCTCTAACCTCCTGTATTGCTTTTATAACACTTCCACCCGTTGTAGTAACATCCTCCACCATAATTACGGTATCTCCATTATTTAATGTCCCTTCTATTTTAGATTTAGTTCCGTAGTCTTTTGCTTTTTTTCTTATAATTATTAAATCTTTTTCAGTTTCAAGAGATACTGCTGTGGCTATTGAAACAGAGCCCAACTCTACTCCTGCTATTTTTAAATTTGGATTTTTTTTGTCTTCTTCGATGTAAATATTTATTAATTGTGCAACAGTCTTTAAAATCTTTGGATTTGTGGTTGCCTTTTTGATATTTACATAATAATTACTTTTTTTTCCAGATGCTAAGGTAAAATCCCCAAACTGCACACATTCGACTTCTTTTAATAATTTTATTAGTTTATCTTTTAATTTATTTTTCATAATTTCACCCAAAAAATATCTAAAATAATATATAAATATATAAATTATTATATTGTATATAATATCGTATATAATATATTAAATAAATATTCTATACCAATATTTATATTATGCTGTAATATCCTTATTTATATCCCATATATTGGGGGGATTTATTATTATGATTATTATTATATTAAAATAGGTGATTATTTGAAAAAACTAATATTGCTACTTTTGTGCATCTCATTAGCCTCAAACTATGCTATTGATGCCATTAATCCAGTTATAATAGTGAATAAAGACAGTCCAGATGCAAATTATGCCAATATATTAATGAATGAAATATATTCATACAGAACCGTTGAAATTATTGATGGAAATATTGCAAACATAACTGAAAATATATATTACTCAATTCCATCAACGGGTGAGTTTAATATTAATACTGATAATGGCATAATATATGCTCAATTTAATATCGAAAATGACAATAATATAAAATATAAACAAATCAAATATAGCGAAATATTAAACAGCCCAAAAATAAACGAAAATGTAAATTTTTTAGGGAATGAATATACTGTGCTGGATTACAATAACGATGAAATAATACTTTCAAAGGAAATTAAAGACATAACAACAAATGAATCTTTTGAATATAGTGGATATAACATAATATTAAAAGCACTATCCATGGATAATTCAGAATTACTTATAGACATATTAAAAGACAATAATTCAATAGACTCTAATGTAAAAATACATATTAACGAACTATATACTGTTAAAAACTCCAATTTGTCAATATATTATGATAATATTACAAAATATACAAAAGAATACGGATTTTCGTTTAAATTATATGATAGTATTAAATTAGTTGATGGCGAATCGTTTGTATTAGATAATAATTATGGCGTACATATTGATAACAACGAAATAACGCTGGAATACCGTAATCCCGAAGATATTCAAACGAATTTTGAAATAATGAATTATAAATTAAAATCAGTAAATATTAAAAATGGAATAGCGATATTTAATATATTATACAACAATAATTATGAAATAAATAAAGATACCGTAGATGGAACAGAACATATTGGAAATAACTTATATCTTCTTAAAAAGGATGATAAATTAACCATATATAAAAATGGAAAAGAATACCAAAATCTAACAGATTATTTTGGTTCAGAAGTTGCAGTAGATGGAGGGGAGCTCCTAAAAACTAAAAGTGATTTAATATTAATTGGCGGTCCAGTATCAAATAATGCCACTAAAAAAATAGAAAATCTATTAAAAATAAGCATAACAAATGAAAACCCCGGAGCTAACACTGGAATAATTCAAAAAATAGAAAACCCATACAATCCAGAATATAATATTTTCGTTTTAGCAGGTTCTGATAGATTTGGAACAAAAGCAGCAGTTTTAGCAGTATCCGAAGGATTGTATAAAAATGAAGATACTATGATTGTTAAATTAAATAATGATAATACAATTACAAAAATTAATAATTAAAATATTTATAAGATTATTTAATGAAATAAGTCGATGCAACAAAATTATAAAGGAGCTCCCTAAAATATAAAAAGATATAAAAGTAAAAACCGAAGGTTTTTACATTTTTTTATATATTTATTATTTTTATTTATTTTTTTATATCGCTTTCTCCCGGTGGAAGCACTTTTAATATGTCCTCGTCATCAATAGAATATTCTTTAAATTCATTTTTAAGTTCTTTTATCAATTCTCCTTTTTTCTTTTTAGCAGGTTTTATCAGCACATATTTTTTAAAGTTCTTAACGGTTTCAGATGGTGCCGTAGTTATCCTATCCTCTCCATCATATTCAATTATACCAATTCCAAGGTCAAGAATGGCACTTCTTATGAAATTCCTCTTTCCCCTAACCATAAATGCCCCTTTTGAAAGATATTCCCCACTTTCCGCAGTTTTGGATATTTGGTCAGGTTTTACCCAATAAACATCGGCACTACCAAGCCCCAATTTCCAAGCTTTTGAGTGAGATACGGCATATTTTGCTGTTTCGCTTATTAAATGGTTTCTTTCTTCTTCCGATAGCTCTTCAATTGTTTTATTGCCTTTTGATTTATCAACTTTTATAACTGTAAAGGGAGCTCCTGCCATTTGAGTATGGAATACAATATCGTCTTTTTCGGTATATCTTTTTATTAATGATTCATTTGTTGAAGCATCTTTACCCGCAATAACAAGATAATCATTAATAACAGTCCATTTGAATTTTTCATACCATTTTCTTTTCTTTCTTTCCTTTTTAACCATCGTGGTTTCTTCTTTTTCTTTCAGCGTTTCCATTTCTGATTCTTCCTGTATTTTTAATTTTTTAAGTTTCTTTTCAGAAATCTCTATTGCCGTATGAACTCCTTTTATTTTATGCTTAAATTTTTTGGATTTTCCATAATAATTATCAGCATTTTCAAAAGCATTTTTTCGTATATCCAATATTACATTTTTTGTTATGGGAGCTCCGTCCCCATAATCCACAGTTAAATTTAATATTATTTCTCCGTTTTTCTCATTTATGGATACAATTTTGCCCAATATAGGATTATCTTTATTTTGCTTAACTATTTTCTTAATTTCTTTCCATTCCAATTTTTCCCGTGCCGATATTATGGTATTTAATATTTCATCTACCATAGCATAGTTGGCATAAATCAAATCTCCTTTTAATTTATTTTCTATATCCTGTTTCTCATATTTCTTTAAGGATTCAATTTGACTATTTAATATTCTTTCCTGCCTATTTACCATTTTTTGGATTTTGGTTTCCTGTTTTTTGATTTCTGTTTTTAATATAAATATTGAAAAATAATCGTCCATTGCGGTTAAAAAGTTATCATAATATTTTTTATCATAATTTGCATATTTCAATAGTTCAATCGGCGAAATAGAAAAATATTTATCATCTTTTAGCACAATATGTGGCTTTTTCTCATTAAATACTTTATCAAAAAATAATTTTGTCCCATCATATAATTTGTTTATCCCCTCATCTGTTGGATTTTTGATATTTTTATCCATATTTGATAAATTACATATTTCTTCGGCATAAATTCCAGCAAGTCCAAATATCCGGGATATTATTCTTACACATTCGGCATCTCTATTTTCCTCTTTTTTAAATTCCTCATTAAATATGTTTTGAGCTACGGCATATTTTAAATTAAATGGTGTTAAATCCCTTTGTGGTGGAAATTTATATATTTCTTTTGGAACTATTTTTCTAGTGCTCCATCTTTCTATTTTTAATGGCAATATAATTGTATTTTCTTTATCCAATAAAATTACATTTCCGTCCCCAAATAGCTCTATAACTAATATATATTCTATTTCATTCCATTGAAATTTAATTTTAATAATCCTATCAAAATTATGCTGTTCAACGGATACAATTTTTATGTTTTTAAGATGCTTTCTAAGTAGCATGGCAAAAGATGGAGGATTTCGTGGTTTATCTCTGCTGTATTCTGTAAGTGTAATATATTTATGTTTTCCAACTCCGACTACAATTTCTCGCGTCCCAATTTCAGGAATATGGATTTTTAAAATTAATTCTTTTCCCTGTTGAGAATTTACTAAAAATGCTTTATCAAGCTTTCCGTTTATAATCTGTTGGAGCTCCTGCACTGCAACAAATATATCTACATTAGTTAATTCTGTTTTCATAATTTCACCGAAATAAAATAATATAATAAAGCATAATAACATAATATATAACATAATAAAATATGATATATATAGTAAATAAGTAATAATATATTGTATATAACATAGATATATTTAATGATATAAAAATTAAATTAATAGTAGCTATAATCGTGAAAAAATGAAAATAGGAATTATTACAGAAGAAAGGGACTGGATTACCTGTTCGTTGGAACGAGTTTTAATTAAAAGGGATATTACTCCGATATATATAAAACCTTCCAAAATAGTTTCATTTACTGGAATGGACATAAAATTTAAATGTAATAATGAAAATCTATTAAAATTAAATTGTGCTTTTGTTAGGGACCTCGGTGATGGGACTGATTATTATAGATTTGATGCCCTAAAATATTTGGGGGAAGTTATGCCGTTGATAAATCCAGCAGAAGGACTGGAAAATGCAGGAAATAAATATAAAACTTCAATGATTTTGGATAAAAACAACATACCACACCCTAAAACCATCATTACAGAAGATTTAGATAAAGCACTAATGTGGTCAGAAAAATTTAAAGATTGTGTCGTAAAACCAATATTTGGCAATAGAGGGAAAGGCATTATTAGATTGGGAAATAAACCAATAATTAATAAAATAAATCTATTAAAAGAATTTAAGAAAAAATACGGCTTATTTTATATTCAGGAATTTATACGAAATCCAAATAATGTATATAGAGATATAAGGGCATTTGTTATTGGAGATAAGGTTGTTTCTGCAATGTATAGGACCTCAAATAATTGGCTAACCAACATACACCAGCAGGGAACTGGAAAACCTTGCGAAATTACACCAGAAATCGAAGAATTAGCGATTAAAGCAAAAGATTCTATGGGGCTTATATATGGTGGTGTGGATTTGATGGAAAGTAAAGATGGGCTAAAAGTAATAGAAGTTAATGGAGCTCCCTCATGGGAAACTCTTTCGAAAGTTTCAAATGTAAATGTCACTGAAAAATTAATAGATTTCGTGTTGAATAATGTTAAAGATAGATATTATTAACAAACCCGTAAATATATTTCTCTGTTGTTGTATCGTAATAAAAGATATATTATATACACACCTTAACTATACGATACGGGAAATTGTTCGAAGATTGATGAAGAGTGATTATATTACGCCATGCCCTGCCTTAGCAAAGTCCATACCATAGCGCTTCCTCCATAATGACCTTCGCCACCAATTTTTCTGAAATATTTAGTTTATTGATATATAATTTTTGATTTCCTGCATCAAAAAACCACCATATTATATTGGCCCAAAACATCCACATTTAATTTTTTAGTTTTTATTTAATAAATTTTTAGTTCAAATTGGCAAAATTCGTCCCCCAATCCTGCACAGTGAGTTTCTATCGCTTGAACTTTTTTATTAAAAATTTTTTCCAAGCATCCTGCAATCAATCCTCCTTCAAAATGACATAATGTTTCCCCACATTCTGGCAATCCGTTACAACATATACATTCATTAACTCTAATTTGCAATGGATTTTCTCCGACTATCTCTAACATTCCTATTTTGTGATCCTTGCAAAATATAATAACCTCTTCGACAGTTTTTGGATTCAATTCATGCCCCAATTTTTTGCCCGCTTCATAAACTATTTCATAATGTTCTTTCCCTACTGATTTTTTCAAATCCATAAATCTAACTAACCTAAAAACTGTAATATCTATATTCCTACCGAACTCTTTTCTATGTGATGTTGAAAGCTGGTTTATATCATATTTTGGCATGTTATCACACTATACTGGTTTTAATGATGTATCGCGCCATTATATAGTTATCGCAAATATATAATGGTATCGTTTTTTTAATAGTGTAAAAAATAATAATATAAATTATAAAAAAAAACGGTTTTTAAAAACCCAATATTCATAAAAAAATATTATTAAAAAATATTATTATTTATTATTTTGTCCCAATTTAATAAATTCGTCAAACAAAAACATGGCATCATGAGGTCCAGGAGCTGCCTCCGGGTGATATTGAACACATAGTAAATTATCTCCTTTAAGTCCTTCCACAGTATTATCATTTAGATTTATCGAATTAATACTAATTCCTTCTTTTGATATGTTTTCTGATGCATATCCATGATTCTGAGATGTTATATATACTAATCCATTTTCTTCCACTGGCTGGTTTCCTCCCCTATGTCCAAACTTCATTTTATAAGTTTTTCCACCCAATGCTAAGGATATAATTTGATGTCCTAAACAAATTCCTGTAATTGGTATTTTTCCAAGGAGCTCCTTTACAATATTTACAGTATCTTCCATATTATCTGGGTCGCCGGGACCATTTGATACCAGTACAAAATTAGCACCATAATTTAATATTTCCTTAGCAGGGGTATTATATGGCACCTGTATCACAGTGCAATTTCTTTCCAACAGGCAGTCGATTATACTTGTTTTAACTCCGCAATCAATTAAAACACATTTTGATATTTCTTTATCGTCTTCTACCTTATGGATTATTGTTTCTTTTGTAGATACATTAGGCACCAAATCAATTTCCGATAAATCTTTATGATTTTTAGCCATTTCCACATATTTATTTATGTCATTTTCGTTTATTGGTTCTGTTGAAGTTTTTAAAAGTGCCTTTACAACTCCTTTTGACCTAATTCTTTTTGTAATAAATCTTGTGTCAATATCACTTATTCCGGGAATATTGTATTCTTTTAAGAAATTATCTAATTTTTCACTGGTCATATCTTTTACAACAAATCCTTCGGCTTTTATTCCATCAGATTCGAACCATTCTTCATCTACTCCATAGTTTCCTTCCAATGGATAAGTCATTGTTATTATTTGACCACTATATGATGGGTCTGTTAGAATTTCCACATATCCGGTCATACAGGTATTAAATACTAATTCTCCTAAAACTTCGCCTTCTGCACCGAATCCTTTTCCTTTTAAAAATGTCCCGTCTTCTAAAACTAATATTCCATACATATAATCCACCAAAAAATTGTATAATAAATATAAAATTTATAAAATTATAAATTAGTATAAAAAACCATATAGTCAATCTTCGAACAATTTTCCGTACCGCATAGTTGAAGAATAATATATAATATATAAAATCTCTTTGAGATTTTACTTAATAATTTGAGACGGATAAGGAACAGTTATTGAAGATTAACTATAATTATAAATATATTAAATATATAATATGTCCAAATGTTATTTTATTACATTATATAATACTATTTATCATACTATTGTTTTTATATTTTGTTATATATATCTACACAATAAATAATACAAAAATATATAGAATATGGTAAATCGACAAATACCATATATATTATTATATATTTTATTATATTATGTTAATTAATATGTCTAATCTAAAACAATTAAATTTATTAGGTGATTTTATGCCAAAAATACTTATAACCGATTCAATTCATGATGATGCCGTGGAATTATTAAAACAGGCAGGAACTGTGGAAGTGGCGACAGACCTCACTGTTGAAGAATTAAAAGAAAAAATAAAGGATGCTGATGCACTTGTAATAAGAAGTGGAACAAAAGCAACAAAAGAAATAATTGATGCTGCGGATAATTTAAAAGTAATTGCTAGGGCTGGTGTTGGCGTTGATAATGTTGATTTAACAGCAGCAACAGAAAAAGGAATTATTGTTGTTAATTCACCAGATGCTTCTTCAATTTCAGTTGCAGAATTGGCCTTGGGTTTAATGCTTTCTTCGGCAAGAAATATACCTCAGGCTACGGCATCATTAAAAAGAGGAGAATGGGACAGAAAATCATTCAAAGGTATGGAGCTCTACGGAAAAACTCTCGGTATTATTGGATTAGGTAGAATTGGACAGCAAATAGCAAAAAGAGCGGAAGCTTTTGGAATGACTGTTGTAGCTTATGACCCATATATACCTGTGGAAGTTGCTAAAAATATGGGCATCGAACTTATGGAAGTAAATGATTTATGTAAAGTTAGTGATTTTATAACTCTTCATGTTCCATTAACTCCAAAAACAAAACATATGATCGGAAAAGAACAAATTTCATTAATGAAACCAAATACAATTATTGTAAATTGTGCAAGAGGCGGACTTATTGATGAAGAAGCCCTATATGATGCCATAAACAATAAAAAAATAGGAGGAGCCGGACTAGATGTATTTGAGGAAGAACCACCAAAAGATAATCCATTATTAACACTTGATAAATTTATAGGGACTCCTCACCAAGGAGCTTCAACGGTAGAAGCTCAAAAAAGTGCTGGAACTGTGGTAGCTGAACAGGTTGTAAAAATATTGGCTGGAAAACCTGCGGATAATATAGTAAATCTCCCAAGAATGCCAACAGATAAAATGAACAAATTAAATCCATATATGGCACTTGCTGAAAAAATGGGGAATATGATTATACAGCTTCTCGATAAATCCGTTGAAAAAGTAGAATTAACATATAGTGGCGAATTAGCATCAGAGGATACAGAAATGGTAAAAAGGTCATTCTTAATGGGCTTATTATCTCCAATATTACTTGCAGGTGTTAATTTGGTAAATGCTCCAACCATAGCCAAAAATAGAAATATAAAAATCGTAGAGGGAACACTTTCAGAGTGCGAATATGGAAGTAGCATAAAAATAAAAGCAGAAGGAAAAGAAGAATGTATATCATTGGTGGGCTCACTTGTTGAAGGAGCTCCTGTGCTCAAAGAAATAAACAACTATAAAATAGATATAAAACCAGAAGGTATTGTTTGTGTAATTAAACATATGGATAAACCAGGAATAATAGGAAAAGCGAGCACACTATTGGGAGATTATGGAGTAAATATTGCAGGAATGCAAGTTGGAAGACAAGAACCAGGAGGAGAAAGTGTTATGGTTCTTAATTTAGACCATGTTATCACAGAGGAAGTGATAAGTAAATTAAAAAATATTGATAATATAATAGATGCTAAAATAATTAAGTTATAATTAACAATTATTTTTAATTTTTTTATGAATATATGGGGGAGCTCCGAAATTAATTATTTAATTATATTATTTTATTTATAGTCTATCTTCGGTCTTTTTCAATAAATCGCCCCCTATTAAAGCTAAAATCTCTATATTACAAATAAATGAAGAAATTCATAATAAGTATGACGGATAAGGGACAGTTATTGAACTTACTATATTTTCTACAAAATCTAAGATTTTTGAATTCCAGAGAAATGGTGGTATTATTAATGAAATAATTGCAGGACTTCTTATTGCTCTTATGTATGGCGTAGGCACATTTTTAGCAAAAATAGTTTCTGAAAAGGACCCACTATTGCAATGGATAATTGTAAATATTTTAGGCATTATATTTTGTATATTTATTATTATAAAATACCCTCAAAAATTACAACTTCTCCAAGGAGATATTTTATTATATGGAATTGCATCTGCAATACTGATACTACTTGGGAGCTTATTATTATATTATTCGCTACATAGTGGAAGAGCAAGTATAGTCGTAACCTTGTCTGCGATAGGTCCAGCTATTACCATGATATTAGCCATAGTTTTTTTAAAGGAACAGGTATCTAATTTGCAGATATTTGGGATAATATTGATAATTATAGGTATTATTTTTATTTCAATGAATTCATACAAAATTTAATTATTACTCCAATTCCACAATCCAATTTTACTATCTTTTGCTTTTTGCTCATGCTCTAAAAATTTACTTTTTAATTCAAAATTGCTAATATATACCCTAGCATAACCATTTTTTACAAGTTCTTCATTGAAATTAACATTGTCTACATAGATATATGCCAAATATCTTCCATATCTATCTTTTTTTTGTGATTTTCCATCAAATACTACTATTACTGTTTTATTATCCAACATATTTTTTGCATATTTTGTTGCCTTTTTACCCCATATTTTTAAATAAGTAATATTTGTTATTGGTCTGCCATCGCCCATAATATATTCACTAGGTTTATTTTTTATATATGTTTCAGGAGTATCCACACCCAATAGTCTTATTCTATATTTAGTTCCATTTTTTAACATTACATCGACAGTATCTCCATCAACGACTTTTACTATTTTTCCTTCAAACTGTTCATTGGGAGTATTATAATAATTATAATTATATTCTTTATCCGATAAACATCCTGAAATCATAGTTAGCAATAATGCCGATATTAATATAATAGCATATTTTTTAATAATATCACCGTTCATATTTTATGAATATATATTCAAAATAGAAGCATATTTATATTAGTAATATCTTATCTTATTGTCAAATGTGAGAATTATATATTACAATATTAAACAGCATACCTAATTACATGCAATTAATATATATGCAATAAAAGGCAAAAATTGTGTCCCTAAACACACACCATATATTATATTTTATATTATATAGGTCATATATTTACTATTCGTCCGTCATACCTTAAAAAAATAATCTATTAAATTCTGGTGAAATAGATGAAAAATATGTCTTTAATATATGAATATATTGCAGAAAAATTTATAATGCTTTTCGCAATGTTTTCAAGTTTTGTCATATTGGCAATTATTGTATTTTTAATAACCAATGGATTACCAACATTTTCCACAGTTAGTCCGATTGATTTTATATTTGGGACAAAATGGGACCCATATAATGGATTATATGGAATTTTTCCAATGATAATGGGAACCGTCCTTGTAACACTTTTAGCATTGGTTTTTGCCGTACCCCTGGGAGTGGGTTGTGCCATATTTTTATCAGAATTAGCACCAAACTGGGCTCAAAAAATATTGCGACCGTCAATTGAAATTCTTGTGGCAATACCCTCAGTAGTATATGGATTCGTAGGTATGGTTTTACTTGTTCCATTTATAAGGGAAACCTTTAATGTAAATCCGGGGTTTAGCTGGCTTGCGGCATCTATTATATTGGCAATTATGATAATTCCAACCATTACAGCAATATCCGAAGATGCTTTGAGTTCAGTGCCAAGAGCATTAAAAGAAGGAAGCCTTGCCCTTGGAAGCACAAGATGGCAAACAATAAAAAAAGTACTAATTCCTGCATCTATTAGTGGTATTATGTCAGGAATTATATTGGGAATGGGTAGGGCAATAGGTGAAACCATGGCAGTTTTAATGGTTGCAGGTAATTGGGCATTGGTCCCACACTCAGTATTTGACCCAGTTAGGCCACTAACGGCACATATCGTATTAAATATTAAAGAGGCTGTCGCAGGAAGTGCCATTTATTATTCGATGTTTGCAACGGGTATGGTATTATTTATTATAATTATGATATTAAATTTATTGTCCCAATATCTTGATAAAAAATATAGAATCAAATGGGAGTGAACTACTCCAACCTTACGGACGGAGCTTCCTGCTTCCGACCCGTAGTCTCCACAGGCGTCACTTCGGACTGTCCCAGCCCTAGGCTACCTTTTCTTTTCGGTAGCAATAAATATTGTGAGAATAGTTATATAAATAATCTTCGGCTTTCATCCCCCCCCTTACGGAAGGGGACTTCTCGCCGAAACAAGTTAAATATTTTATTATTAAAATTAAAATTTTATTAACTGTATTCATTTAAAAAATAAAATGATACAAAATAATAATGCAATATAATACAAAATAATAATACAAAAATAATGATATATCAAATATATGAATTATATTACTATAAGGTGAAACCTTGAATCATTCTCAAAAATCAAAAATTGAGGAAAAAATTGTATTTTCATTGCTATATCTTTTTGGACTTTCAGTGATAGGTATCTTATTCATTATTGTAGGATATTTATTTTACATGGGGGCAGGAGCATTGAATATGCAGTTCTTCTTTGGAGATGCTAACCCAATAGGTGTAATACTGGGACAAGAACGGACTTTCGATGGAATATGGAATGCAATTAAGGGAACTTTGGCTCTTGTTGCCGTATCTATTTCATTTTCAATACCTTTTGGAGTGCTTGGTGCCATATATTTACATGAATATGCATCAGATAATTATCTTACTCGATTAATTAGATTTTCTTCGGATACTCTTGCAGGATTTCCTTCGATTGTATTCGGGCTTTTTGGATATGCAATTGCCATTAAATCAGGAATTGGTCCAAGTCTATTAATTGGGGGTTTAACTTTATCATTTATGACATTACCAATTATTATTAGAACCACAGAAGAAGGATTAAAATCAGTTCCCCCTGGATTAAGAGAGGGTAGTTTAGCATTGGGAGCCACAAAACTACAAACAATAAAAAAAGTTGTAATTCCAACTGCATTACCTCAAATAATTACTGGTATTATATTGGGTATGGGTAGAAGTGCAGAGGAAACTGCTGCAATTATGTTCACCGCTGCAACAGCCTTTGGATTTAGTATTGATTTATTCAGTAGGGTATCAGCATTACCATTTAGTCTATATGTTCTTGCTACGGAATACTCCAACGCCGAGGAGCTCCAACAGGCTTATGGTATTGCCTTGGTGTTGGTTGTAATGATGTTCATATTATTTGGATTTGCAAATATCATTAAAAATAAATTTAAAATCGATAGGATGTAATGGGTGATACAATGGACACAAAAATAAAAGTAAATAACCTAAATTTATGGTATGGAGAAAAACAGGCATTAAAAAATAATTCTATAACAATATATGATAAAAAAATAACGGCATTAATTGGACCTAGTGGTTGTGGTAAATCTACATTTTTAAGATGCCTAAATAGAATGAATGATTTAATTCCTATTGTGAAAATAGAGGGGGAAGTATTATTAAATGGAAAAAATATATATGCCAAAGATGTTGATGTTGTGGAGCTCCGAAAAACCGTAGGTATGGTTTTCCAAAAACCAAATCCATTTCCAATGAGTATTTATGATAATGTTGCATATGGTCCAAGAATACACGGAATTAAGAAAAAAAGCGAATTGGATAAAATTGTAGAAGAATCCTTAAAAAAAGCGGCACTATGGGATGAGGTAAAAGACGATTTAAAAAAATCTGCATTAGGTTTATCGGGAGGACAGCAGCAAAGATTGTGTATTGCGAGAACAATTGCAGTTAAACCAGATGTAATATTAATGGACGAACCAACATCAGCCCTTGACCCAATATCCACATTAAAAATTGAGGATTTAATGGCAGAATTGAAAAAAGAATATACTATTGTAATTGTTACCCACAATATGCAACAGGCAAGTAGGATTTCGGATTATACGGCATTTTTCTTAATGGGAGATATAATAGAATTCGATAAAACTGAAAAAATATTCCTTGAACCATCTGAAAAAGAAACAGAGGACTACATTAGTGGGAGATTTGGATAATTCTATATATTACATCCTATTTTATTTATAGTCAATCTTCGAACAATTTTCCGTATCACATATGTTAAAGATATATAAAATCTCTTATTATGAACAATAACAGAAAATATTTTAATAATTTGGGACGGATAAGGGACAGTTCTTGAAGATTAACTATATATTAGATAATTAAAAAAAATAGTAAAATAAAATAATAATAAATAATAAAAATAATATTGGTGGAATTTATGGTTAGAAATGCTTATGATACCCAAATAGAAGAAATAGAGCAGGATGTAATTAAAATGGGGGAATTATGTATTGAATCGTTGGAAAAATCAGTACAGGCATTTTTAAAATCGGATAAAGAGCTTGCTAAAAAAATTAGAGAAGGAGATAATGTCATAGATTTAATGGAAATGGAGATAGAGGAAAAATGTGTTTCAATCATGGCACTTCAACAGCCCGTAGCATCAGATTTAAGAAGACTATTGACAGTATTAAAAATAATATCAAAACTTGAAAAAATAGGAGATAATGCCTCAAAAATATCTAAAATTACATTGAGATCCAACACTAAAATGAATAAAGATAGTGAAATATTAAATGTTATGGTGCTATATCTTAAAGATATGTTAAAGGATATATTAAAGGCATATCAAGAAAAGAACGAAGAATTAGCAAGAGAAGTATATAAAAGAGATAAAAAAATAGATAAATTATTTGAAGAATTATATGGGGAAATGATAAGGCATATTATAGAAAATCCATCTCATACATCAAAGGTAACAGAAATAATATTTGTTGGAAAATATTTGGAAAGAAACGGAAATCTAATAGCCTCAATTGGAGATAGAATAGTTTATATGATTACGGGGGAAAGAATAAAAGAAGAAGAATTCGATTATAAGCATTTTGAATAAAAATAATTAATAATTAGTGTGGGTCATTTTATATATTCTTTAAATATCAATACACAATTCTATGATAAATATATTTATCCATATATAAATGAAACTTTAAAATTTATAGGGTATGAATATTTGACCCATCCTATAAAAATAATTAATAATTAATAATTTTTTAGAAAAAGTAATATATCATTATTTTTTTCTTTTTTTCCATTCCTCAATAGGTATTGAATATTTATCTTCAATCTGTTTTCTATATAATGTATTGTAAGTGCAGAATGGTATTATCTTGTTATCCGGCAATGCGTAATGTATAATACACCTTTGAACCCTTTTAGCATCAAAATTGTATGGGTCCATAAAATGCATGCATCCAATTAAAATCGTATTAAAATGGAATTTCGAAAGGGCATTATAATCCCCCTTTAATATTTTTATTAAGGTTTCCATAAATTTTACATTTGATGGCGTTTTTGAAGAATCCACTAAATTAGGCAGTTCTTTTGTGATTTTTAAAAGTATTTTTCCTTTTTCTATATTGGATAATTCATTAGTTTTATCCTGGTGGTCATCATAAACCTCTTTAAGAAGTTCTATAAAACCTTCAACATTAAAGAATCTTGTTATAGGTATGAGCTCATCATTTTCTACAAATACATAGGTTGCAGCTCCACAGTGTTGGTGAGCTCCTAATTTTACTACTTGACTATTTTCCCAGAGCTCGACAAACAGTGAAATTGGCACCACAAATGGCACAGGATAAAAATCATCTCTTAGAATTTCTCCGTTTGTCTGTTCCCCCACAAGTTTAATAAAATCTGGAATGGTTATTCTTTGTTCCAATCTTTTATTTTCATCAGTTCTTCCAGTGAAAGAAACTGGCTGAACATTTACATTTCTGACAACATCTCTGTTTTTAGCTGCGAATCTTATTATATCTCCTATCTGGTCATCATTAACCCCTTTTACAAGTGTTGGAACCAAAACAACACTATTAAAATTGGCTTTTCTACAATTTTCTATAACCTTTAATTTCAAAGGTAGTAGATTTTTATTCCTTGCAATTAAATAGGGTTTTTCTGTTAAGCCATCAAATTGTAAATAAATTGTGGATAATCCAGCTTCTTTTAATTTTTTAATATACATAATATTTTTTAATTTTATGCCGTTGGTAGCAACTTGAACATGGTTGAATCCGAACTCCCTAGCCATTTTTATTAATTTCGGTAAATCTTCCCTAATTGTTGGTTCTCCACCGGCGAATTGTATTGCAGGACAGGGGAGCTCCTCGCTTCTCAAATTAATTATCATCTTTTTTATTTCTTCAATGGATGGTTCGTATATTTTTTTAGTTCTATTTGCATTTGCAAAACATATAGGGCAGTTTAAATTACACCTATTTGTTACATCTAAATTTGCAAGTATGGTTGTAGATTTGTGATTTGGACATAATCCGCAGTCAAAAGGACATCCATCTTTAACCTCAGTATTTGAATTTTTTATTCCATTTCCAATATATTCATACTTATTATATTTTTCATATATTTCGCCATCATTCCAATAAATATCTCTAAATTTTCCATGTTTTGGACATTCCTTTTCTATTATTATCCTCTTATCCTCTTCAAATATCTCTGCATTTATTTTCTTTAAACATGTAGGGCATAAAGATATGGTTTTCAAAATAATCACCCCCACCACATGGAATTAAAATACTAAATAATTATTACATACTAATGATTATAATAATTTTTAAGATACATGAATTATGTACATGTCATTGTGATATTTTAGTAATATTTAATCATTTCGCTCATCAATATCGTCATTGACAACTATTTTAACAGGTAAGAACGGTATCTTAATTTCTTTCTTTTTAATTTTTTTATCGAGCATTATCACTTCGTTTAATTTATTTTGGAGTCCTTTTGATAATTTTTTTACGAGCTCAGATGGAGACACCGCTGAATAAATATATGGTTTTTTACCCAACCCTTCTTTATCCAACTTTTCTCTGACTACAATTCCACTTTTATACATTTCCAAAATTGCCTCCCTAATGGTGGAAGGATATATTCCTGTTCCATGAGCTATTTCATCTACTGTGCTATTTCCATATTTTCTGAGATAAATATATATCTTAGCCTTTACTTCACTCGATAAAAGGCTTGCTAAATTATCTATTAATGATTTGTCTATGTTTTCAATGGTTTTTTTGATTACAATTGATTTATTTTTTTCCTCGTTTTTGACCTTTTCTAAAATTTCTTTTATCTCATATTCCATCTTTTTTTTATTTTTTCCGTCATCCAATTCGTTTCCCTTATTTTCTGGATTTTTCGTATTCGTATTTATGTTGTATTCATTCATTGATTTATTTTTATTGCACATACCACCACCTCATATAGATAATATACATATACATATACATATACATATACATATACATATACATATATATATACATATACATATACATAATGTCCTTATCCATGGGTCATAATATAATTTTTATAATATAAATGCATGATGGTATAATGTTAATCTAAATATTTAATCCGGTGAAAATATGGTTGAATTGCTGGCACCTGCACGAGATTTAACATGCTTAAAAACTGCCATTAATTATGGTGCAGATGCAGTTTATTGTGGTTTAAAAGAGTTAAACATGAGATTTACAGTTAAAAATTTTAATAGAGATGAATTAAAGGAAGGAATAAAATTTGCACACGAAAATAATAAAAAAGTCTATTTATGCACAAATACCGTTGTTTATGAAAATGATTTGAAGAAATTAAATGATATTTTTGATTTTGCCAATAGTTCAGAAGTTGATGCAGTAATAGTTAGCGATTTGGGAGCAATGGAACTGGCAAAAGAGTATGGTCTTAGAATCCATGCAAGCGTTCAAACAAATATTACTAACTCATTAACTGCTAAATTTTATTCAAAATTTGCAAAAAGGATAATTTTATCAAGGGAATTAACATTGAACCAGATAAAAGATATTAGAAACAATTTAAAAAATAATAATGAGAATGATAATGGCAAATATAACAATAATTATTATAATTTAGAGCTCGAAGGATTTATTCACGGAGCTCTCTGTGTTGCACTAAGTGGAAGATGTTTTTTAAGCTCCTACCTATTTAACAGAAATGCAAATTGTGGGGACTGCCTTCAACCATGTAGGAGAAAATGGAAGCTAATAAATGAACATAATGATGGCACACACGAACTTATTTGTGAAGGTAAATATTTACTATCTCCAAAAGATATTTGCACAATTGAGCATGTCCCGGAGCTAATGGAGGCATTGGATAGCTTTAAAATAGAGGGCCGGGCTAAAAATGCCGACTATGTAATGAGAACCACAAAAACATACAGAGATGCAATTAATTCAGTAATTGATGGAACCTATGATGAAAAAATCCCATACTTCAAAAGGGAGCTCCAAAAAATATATAATAGAGAATATGACACAGGATTCTATTTCAGGGATTTAACTACAAATCATGACTTCCAACATGAAAAAGAGGGGAATTTATCACCATACACAAAAATAGAAATCGGAACAGTGGTAAATTTCTATAAAAAACCAATGGTAGCGGAAATAAAGTTAATTGGAGATTTAAAAATTGGAGATAATGTATTAATAATTGGAAACAAAACAGGCTGTGTGGAAGAAACAATATCCTCAATACAAATAAATAGTAATCCAAAAGATATAGGGCAAAAGGGGCAAAATATTGGCGTAAAATTAAATAATATTGTGAGAGAACGAGACAAAGTATTTATCCTAAAAGAAAAAGAAATAGTAAATAAAGAAAATTAAAAAGATGATATTTTATGGAGCTCCAATATTTTACTATTCACTTTCAAAACTAAAATATATTAAAAATAATATCAATAAGAAAAAATAACATTAAATAAGAATATATTGGAAAAATTGGCAATAAAAACATATATTAAAACAAAATTATTAACAAGCATGTGGGAAATTAGAAATGAGCATAAAATAATTATAAAAAAATAAAGAATTATTGGTATAAAAATGGCATGCTGTCATCTACACCAGGAATAAAGTTTGTTGTTTTTCTTATTTTTAATTGGGTCCTATGATAAATATGGGCCACTGGGATCTCTATTGGACATACATCTTCACATTGACCGCAGTTTATACAGCTAAAACTCATGTGGGATAGTCTGATACCTTGGAACATTATCGGGTCCGGTGGAATTTCCCCTTTGTCCATGTAATCTTGACTTAAAGCACACTCCTTACAGAAACATAGTGGGCAAGCATCTCTACAACCATAGCATTTTATACATCTGCTCCAATATTCTTTCCATTTTTCGGGGGAATAGTATTTCTCTTCAAGTTGTTCCTTCTGGGCGGATTTGGCAAGACCAATCATAATTTTTTCAATTTTTCCCCTAATTTTAATACCTTTTTCAGAAGGGGTTTTAACCATAATATATCCTTCTTTTTCAGCATTTTCAATTAATTCTTTTCCTTTTTCTGAACATGCTTCAACAAAAGTCCATCCATCTTCTGCCCCCCAGTTTCCACATGCAAGATCTGCATTTCTTGGAATTTTTAATTCGCATCTCTGGCAGTTTTTTCTCCTTCCAAATCCTTTATCTTCTAAATCATGCATTTTAATGGCTTTATGGGTTCCATCCTTTAATTCTATTATGAATTTACCACTATCTATCTCTTCCTTGATAACATCTTCAGGATTTACGCCATAAAACATCTCAATCATTTTTCTTGCAGTAATTGGGGGAATTGTTCCACCACAATTTAAACCTATTGTATAGATATTGTCTTTATCTATTTGCTGTCTTTTTTGGAGCTCATTTATGGCCATGGCATCACATGGTTTTACAGCTACTGCTAATTTCAAATCATTTAAATGTTTACTTATAATATTTCCAAAGTTTGTTGGGGCACAATGTAAAGAACCGCAAGTTTCTATAAGTTCCTCTGAATTTTTTACAAGAGTGGGTATTCCATCATAAACATCCTCTCCCTTTTTTAGGGCTAAAACTCCATCAACAATTTCTTTATCCAAAAGATATTTGAATAATGCAGACACCGCCCCACCACATTCAGCATGTTTTAATATGTTTTCATCTGTTGATTGGATTAAGTATTTCATGGTCATCACCATTTCGAATATATAAAAAAATAAAAAAATTTATATGATTATTGTTTATCAATTTTAACTGCACATACTTTAAATTCTGGTATCTTACAGTTTGGATCTACTGCGGTGTTAGTTAATAGGTTTGCGGCACTTTCTGCAAAGTGGAACGGCATAAATACCACTCCCTTTTTGATATTTTTAGTGACTCTTACCTTAACTTTTACTTCGCCCCTCCTAGATGAAACCTTGACAAGTTCATTATTTTTAATGTTTAATTTTTCAGCATCTTCGGGGTGTATTTCTACGAATCCCTCGTTTATCTCTGAGGTAATGTGCTTACATTTTCTCGTCATTGTTCCTGTATGGTAGTGGAATACAATCCTTCCAGTGGTCAAAATCATCGGATATTCTTCATCTGGAAGCTCTGCGGCTTCCCCATATTCGATGGCAAATAATTTACCTATTCCATCTGGCGTAAGGAATTTTTCAGTATGTAGTATTGGAGTTCCTTTACTATCTTCTGTTTTACATGGCCAGTGAATGCCATCTGTGCCTAATCTTCCGTAGGTAATTCCTGCATACTGTGGCGTAGCTTTTCTAATCTCATTAAATATGTCCTCATGCGAAGTATAGTTAAACATTTCGCCATATCCCATCTTTTCAGCAAGTTTTTTAATTATAATCCAGTCTTCAAGGGCCTCCCCTGGTGGATTTACTGCTTTTCTTATTTTCTGAACTCTTCTTTCAGTATTTGCAAATGTTCCGTCCTTTTCAGCCCAACACGCAGAGGGTAAAACAACATCTGCCATTTGGGCTGTTTCGGTTAGGAATATATCCTGAACAATGAGGAAATCTAGGGATTCAAATGCATGCTCTAAATGGTTTATATCTGGGTCAGAAACCATTGGGTTTTCCCCCATTATATACAGACATTTTAATTCATCTCCGCATTTTTCAATCATTTCTGAAATTGTGAGTCCCACATCATGACTTAATTCGGTGTTCCAAAGTTCTTCGAATTTACCATATATTTCGGGGACATTTACCTTTTGGTATCCAGGATATACATTAGGTAGAGCTCCCATATCACAGGCCCCCTGAACATTGTTTTGTCCCCTCAATGGATTAACTCCGGTTCCTCTTTTTCCAATATTTCCCGTTATAGATGATAAATTACAGCAACATTTAACATTATCTACACCATGTATGAACTGAGTCACGCCCATACAATATAATATCGATGACTTTTCAGAAGTTGCATATATTTTTGCCGCTTCCACTATTAATTCAGGTGAAACCCCACAAATCTTTGAAACATATTCGGGAGTGTATTTTTCCACAGACTTTTTTAACTCTGCGAATCCTTTTGTCCTATTTTTTATGAATTCATTATCGATTAAATTATTCTTTATTATTACATTTATCAAACCATTTAATATGGCAGCATTTGTTCCAGGAGTTATTTGGAGAAATATGTCGGCCTGCTGGGCAGTCATCGTTTTTCTCGGGTCAACAACTATGACCTTAGTTCCGTTTTCTTTTGCCCTAATTATTCTTCTCGCAATTATCGGATGCTGTTCAAATGTGTTTGAACCTATAATAAATATACAATTTGCTTCTTCAATATCTTCAATTGAGTTTGTCATGGCACCAGACCCAAAAGCTTCCCCAAGACCTGCAACAGTTGCAGAGTGTCAAATTCTCGCACAATGATCTATATTATTTGTTTTCATCACTGCTCTTGAAAATTTTTGGAATATATAATTATCCTCATTCGTACATCTTGCAGATGAGAAAAAACCCACTTCATCAGGAGTATATTTCTTTAATTTACTTGCAATTAAATCCAAAACCTCTTCCCAGCTGGATTCAACAAATTGACCATCTTTTTTAATTAATGGTTTTTTTAGTCGCTCGTCACTATGAACAAATTCATGGCAGTAATTTCCTTTAATACATGTTTTTCCTTCATTTACTGGATGTCTTTTAAACGGATGAGTCCCGACGATTTTATCATCTTTTACGGTCAAATCTATTCCGCATCCGCATCCGCAGTATGGACATACTGTATGGACCATTTTAAATTCGGTCATTATATCCACCTTTCTTTTAACTTATTGGATTATTTAATTTATTATATTATATTTTAGTTTTTGGGAAACTTTTGGTATTTTTTTTTCTATTATCTACTCCACAAGGGTTCGTAAATAATATATGGTGCCTAATTATTAATTTGATGTAATTAACTATTATATTAAAATCAAAATAAATATTCAAAATAAATATTTAAATAAAAAGTATTTATGTATCTATGGTGACTCATATATATGTGTGTGTCGGCAAATGCTTCATACACATTATTTATATTAACATAATTGGTTTAGACTTCCTGTATCAATATCCAATATATATCCTCGAACATCCATATTTTTTGGAATTGCTGGATGGTTTTTTATTAAATCTACTCCCTTAATGATATTATCTTCCTCAGAATCAATTTTGCCAAGCCATTGCTCTAAATTCGGAGTGAAATATGGATTTGCCCCTCTTTCAAGCATTTTATTTTTGACATCATTGACATCAACTGATTTCATTCCGCAGTCCGTATGTCCGACTACCATGATTTTATCCACATCAAGTAGGTATATGGCTACCACAAGTGATCTCAATGTATCGTCCATTATCATATTTCCTGCATTTTTAATTACTTTGGCATCTCCTCGATCTATTCCTAGTTTTTCAGAAAGAAAATTAACCAACCTGGTATCCATGCAACTAATAATTGCAAGTTTTTTCTTAGGCTTTGCATCGTCACTCAAAGTATAACCTCCAGCATATATATGGTTTTTGTGTTTATAGTATATAATTTATTGTATTACATATTATAGATTACATATTTGGACATATACATAGATTAAAGCTTATTAACTCCAATTCCAAAAATTTTTGGTTTCCACAGTTTTGGTACTCCCATAAATCCAAAATATTTGTAATGTTTTGATATAACTCCATATAGTGCTATTTTATCTCCTTTTTTTACTCCCTCAGGAAGTGGAACGATAAGAAGAGATAATATTTTTCCAGTTTCGTCCTTAATTCTAATCGTAGGTTTTGGAGAAATACCATATGTTATTTTTTCCACGGTCCCCACAACTTTAACCTGCTGGTTTAACATTTCCTTGTTAATATCGCCTATTTTAGTTGTAGATAGCTTCTTTTCATACTCGGGAATTAATTCCTGAGAAATGTTATTGTTCATTTTTGAGATTATCAAAGGAATAATCGTCAATGCTATAATAAATGGTAATGCACATAATAATACCCATATATCTTTGGAAATTATTGTGGCCCATATTGTTATTGCCGACCAGATTATCAAAGATAATGCGGCGGAAGGCATTGTTTTTGCATGCTTTATAACATTGTCTATATTAAATTTTTTTACCATATGCATAGTGATACACCATTGATACAAATATTACTGCCCCAATTATGTTTCCTATTGTAGCAGGTAACTCATTCCATAACCACCATCCTGAAAAGGACACATTTGCACCAAGCATCATTCCAGCAGGAATAAAATACATGTTTGCAACACTGTGCTCGAATCCAGATGCTACGAACGCCATTATTGGGAACCATATCATAAGGAATTTACCAAATACACTTGTGGCACTCAAAGAGCCCATAACTGCAAGGTTAACAAGCCAATTACATCCAATACCTTTTACGAGACAGGAAAGCCATCCTAATGCTCCGCCAGCCATGTAGGGAAGGACTTTAGCTTCAGCTATTTTAATTGCAGTTTGACCAAACGAATTAACTGCCCATTCGCCAGTTGTAGTATTAAATGATCTAAGTGGGCCATATACCATCACTGCAACATATATTAAAGAACCTATGAGGTTTCCAAAATATACCCAAAACCAGACTTTTAAAAGCTGGAAATATGATGCCTTTTTTTGAGATATTGCCACAGGTAATAGCATCATATCCCCAGTAACAAGTTCCATACCAGTCAATATAATTAATATAAGTCCAACCGGGAACACTGCTGCACCTATAAGCTTTGCAATTCCTAATCCAAGATATTGGGATACTCCAGTAGAACATATTGTGCAAAGTCCTGCTCCCATGGCGATATATGCTCCTCCCATAATTCCTCTTAAAAATAATTGATTAGCTCCTAACTTTCCTTTATATCCTCCTACATTTCCTGCCAATTCAACTGTTTTATCTGGTGGGTTAAAATCCATAAATATTACCTCTTCCCAAGTTTTTTTATTTTATTTATATTATTTCAATTTCACAATAAAAAAATAATGGTTAAAACCATATCAATTTATTGTAGTTTTGTGGGGCGCCAACAACACATATGGTGTTAGTATAATATATATATTC
Organism: Methanococcus aeolicus Nankai-3; assembly: GCF_000017185.1. Classification (NCBI taxonomy): domain Archaea; kingdom Methanobacteriati; phylum Methanobacteriota; class Methanococci; order Methanococcales; family Methanococcaceae; genus Methanococcus; species Methanococcus aeolicus. The sequence goes on from NC_009635.1 coordinate 601,212, forward strand.
TGATTTAAATCATTTAGAAAAGTATAAATAACAGTAGTTTTTTTGACAATATGTAATTTAAAGTAATTAAATAATATAAAAAAAGAAATTAAAAGAAATTACTCACAATAATATAAAGAAACATTGTTATTAAGTTAGATTAATTTATAAAAAAATAAAAAAAAATAATATATGGGTTTTTATTAATCTACTGCCCACTGTCCTTCAATATCCTTAACAGCGGTTCCATATCCCATCAATTTTACATTATTTCCATCGTATATGGCAGTGGTTTTAAATCCAATTATGGCAATAGCCTTCATAGATTTTGCTTTTTCTTCCATTATTTTTAACAATTTATCCATATCATGGCCTTCCACGACTTCTGAAACTATATCTATATAATAAAGCTCTATTCCAGGAATTTCATTTGTAGTTGTTATCAAAAATGAATCCAATTCCATAATGACACCTCGATATGTGAATATGGCGCCCCACAAATCCATATAATTGTATTATTTTTCCAGTATATATATTTTTGCTTTTATCTGGCGAGTATAATCAAACCAGATACATTCTTTTTATATATTCTTCGAAGCCATATAAATTTGAAATATTAAATTTACTGTGGAGCTCCCAGAAATAATATGAAATAATCCTATATTCCACCACCAATCCTTCTTCATAATTATTATATTGAAATTTTTTTAGCGGTTTATCATTCGATTTTCATAAAAATACATTATATATTTTTCTTTTCCGAATATTGCTCTACTATTTTATAAAAAAATTTTCCATTAACTATATTTACATTTAACACATTCCGCAAGAAGTCCCCTTCTGTCTTAAAAACCTTCGGTTTTTAAAAAATGAAGATTATTTACAATTGATATGATAATTTGAATTATGATAATTTAGATTATCATACTGTTAAAGCAATATGAGTAATAGTGGCTATGTATTAAATCACTTGTTAAAGAAGAGAATTTTAAGGATTATAAACATTCTTGCATGGGAATAATCCTCCTCTGGTTCTCATATAGTATGATTTACTAAAAAAATATCAATGCATGCATCGTAAATTCGAAGATAAAAAAGTTTGAAAGAATACGCTAAATAAAATATCAACGATTACTAAGATGTCTCCGATAGTGGCTTCTAATTCGCCTAAATTTTCATATTTATTTTCTTTAAGTGTATTAACAGCCTATTTAACTTTTATATTTGGAATTTGTTTAGAATATTCTTTATCCATTAAGTATAATTGATATCTTATAATTTCTCTCATTTTCATAGCAGGTTTTAAACAGTATTTTTCAAATTCTTCTCTTTCAATGTCTTCTGCTTTATTCACATTAGGGAAAAGTATCTTTAAAAATCCAGTGCATAATCGTTTAATAGCCTCTATGTCTCTTGTATCTGCATTAGGTGGTATTTCCAAAATATCATCTACAACTGCCCTATACTGTATATCATCCCTTAATCGATGCAATACTTCTGTGAAATACTCCACATTAAATGACCAACCTTCTGCTTTCAACCCTTCTTTAATTCTTGGGAGCTCCCATCCTTTAATAAATCCATGAAACCTATCTAACAATGCAGATTCTTTGAAAATGTCTGGTAGTGTTGAGAATACATTTTTATATTCATTCTGAAATTCCTTAGGAATGTTTCCAAGTAATACCAATCCCGCATTTCCTATTCCTCGATAATCCCCTACCCTATATTCCCCAGATTCAAGGTATCCTTTTAATGCACCTTGCAATTCATTTTTATCAGGAAAACTTACATAATTATTTCACCATACATGTGGAAATGAGTTATAATGCTTATAATTATGATAATTTAAATTATTATTTTATGTTGATTAAAATAAACGATGATGCCTAAAATATTCCAAACGCCTGAACTCTAAAATATCTTTGTAATTATCCACAAAGATTTTATTATCTACAACTGGTTTCAACTGTTCAGTTAAGCAAAAGTAATTGCCATCCATTTTAAAATATTCACTTTCTGTTTTCATCAAAAACCTTATTGGATTTTCCTTTGCTAATTTTATATATTTCCATTTATCCCATTTTTTAAAATTTTTGGTTCTCTCATGCCGTTCCATATCTAAGGAATTCTCTGGATTATCGTAAAATTCTTTAAAGCTTCTGTAAATATCTTCCTCACCGCATTTTAAAGATATGTGATTATTTCTTATAAAGGATTTTAAAAGGGGGATTTTATAGGTTTTCGTCATTCGTGTTCTTTCCATCATATTTAAAAAATCTCCTGCAATTTCTTGGACTTCCTTTTCCTCCTTAGGGAGCTCCCCAAATTTATCTAAAAAACCCAAATAATTTCTAAATATATTGAGTTTAGAATTAATCCTGATTTTTTGATATAGGTTATTATCTATATGCCTAAACATTTCAACTCTATTAGGTTTATGTCCTAAATGCTCCTTTATTCTTTGGTATTCCTGATATACTACCTTTAATGTTTCGCAATCGTATCCCATATTAATCATCTCTAATTACTTCTTTTAAAATAAGTTTTTTTGAAAATCCTCCTCTTTCTTTGAATTTTTTATTTTTTACTTTTATAACCTCCTCGGAGCTCATTCTAAAATATGACATAATGGCATCACAAACTTCTAAAATGTCTGCCATTTCCTCAGAAGATGGATTTTCTTTAAACTCTTCAATTTCTTCTATTAATTTATCATATAATCGTTTTATATATTCTTCATCATTCGCAGTATATATTATTGGATTATGACCGCTTTTTTTAATAATCTCTGGAATTTTATCCCTTATAAGTTTGTTATATGTTGTTTTTTTCATAATATATCATCTATCCTGTTAATATTATATAATGTCAATAAATTTACAATATTTCCCAAATCCAATGGCTCAACTTATATATTACTTTGAATATTTTGCCCGGGAGCTCCTGCCAGTGTGTCAAAAATATATTTAAGTAAAGTATGTGGTGTAATATATATTACTATCTAAATATTATATTCACCATTCTATATGTATTGGTATTGATTACCAGTTAATAGGGACATATGGTTTAAAATAGAAGGCAAACTCAGGAGAGACCTAAAAGAAGAAATTAAAAGATTGTAGAAGAAAATAATTTATTAAAAAAATAGCAATAAATTATTTATAAGATTATACGATATGGTATTATATAAATTAATATATCGGTGCATAAGTAATATTTATAATATAAAGGAGCTCCCTTAAACGGAGGAGATAAGATGGAAACAACAGATGAGATAGGACAGGTAACTATTAAAGATGTATATTCAACATCAGAAGAAGAAAAAGAAAGTAGAAGGTCAAAATTTGCCCATGCTACAAAAGTACATCCATGCTATAATGAAAAATTGCACCACAAAATAGGGAGAGTGCATCTTCCAGTAGCACCAAAATGTAATATTGCATGTAGGTTTTGTAGGCGAAGTGTGGGTAGCGAATGCTGTGAAGATAGACCAGCAGTAGCTAGTCGTATAATGAAGCCATCAGAAGTTGAGGAATATATGACTGAAACACTTAAAAAAATGCCAAATTTAAAAGTTGTGGGTATTGCAGGTCCAGGAGATAGTTTATTTAATAAAGAAACTTTTGAAACTTTTGAAATTATTGATGAAAAATTTCCAGACTTAGTAAAATGTTTATCTACAAATGGATTATTGCTTCCAAAATATGTTAAAAAAATAGCGGATTTGAATATAAAAACCATTACAACCACGGTTAACGCTATTGACCCAGAAATACTTAAAGAAATTGTAGATTGGGTATATTATGAAAAGAAAACCTACAAAGGCATTGATGGAGCAAAATTATTAATTAAAAATCAGAAGGAAGGAATTAGAAAAGCAGATCAGGAAGGACTAGTCGTAAAAATTAACACGGTTCTTATTCCCGAATTAAATTTAAACCATGTAAAAGATATTGCAAAAGAATTTGAAGATATTGCATATTTGCAAAATGTAATCCCTCTTATACCAATGTATAAAATGGACCATTTAAGCAAACCAACCTGTGAGGAAATAAGTAAGGTAAGGGACGAAAGCGAAGAACATTTACAACAATTTAGAGCTTGTCAGCAATGTAGGGCAGATGCCGCAGGTCTTTTAACTGAAAAGGAACATTTAGAAAATAAAAAAGGAATGAAATTAAATATTTACGATTTAAAACATTTCTCACATTAAATATAAAATAAATATTAAAATAAACTAAAAAATATTAAAATAATATAAAATAAAATAATCGAGTGAAAATTTATGGAAAAAGTAGTAATTACAATAACCGGACAGGACAGGACAGGAATTGTGGCAAATATATCCAATATTTTAGCTAAAAACAATGTAAATATATTAGATATTAGACAATCTATAATGGATGACTTATTTACAATGATAATGCTTGTAGATATTTCAACATCTGCAAAAAATTTTATGGACATTGAAAAGGAATTAAATGAAGCAGGTGAAGAAATAGGAGTTAAGGTAATAGCACAACATGAAAATATTTTCAAATATATGCATAGAATTTAATGTTAATGAATTAACAAATAAACCCCCAATATTATAAGCATTAGCCCAGAAATTATATTGATTATTTCAAAATTAGAAATTTTTTCAATAATTTTTTTGCCCTCCATACCTAATGTGCTTAATAATATAATGGGAAGACCATATCCCAAAGAATAAATTAACAGTGCAAAAAATCCAAATAATATATCTTCTTTTGAGGCCGTATATGTCAATATACCGGCTAAAACTGGGTCTGCACATACATTTGCGCCAAATCCATATGATATACCCAATATAATTGAAGTTAATATTTTATATTTAAATGATGTTTTTTCATTTAATTTTTTTATAATTTTTACAAATATATTCTGTTTTGACCTAAATGAAAATCTTTTTTTTAACAATATTGTTATTCCAAATAATATTGCAATTATCCCTGCCAAATACTTTATTTTTGAAAATCCTATCATAATTCCAAATATTGACGAAACTGCACCCAATAAACTAAAAACTATGGAAAATCCCAGAACAAAACTTAAAGATATTATAAATGCCTCGGTTTTAGATTCGGAAATTCCAAATGTGTATGCAAATACAATAGGTAATACAGTCATTACGCAAGGACCTAATGCCGTAAAAATCCCCGCAATGAATATTAAAAATAAATCCATATTTCCACCCATAAAATAAAAAAATTAATCTATAAAATCGGAGATTTTAAATATAAAAGCTCTGCTTTTGTTCAATATCCAAAGGATATTGTATATTTTCTCCCAGAGGTCGAAAATATACATAAAATCAGGAGATTTTAAATATTTTCTCCCAGAGGTCGAAAATATAAAATAAAAAAATAGTAATTAGTTATTGTATATCTTTTTTGCCTTTTCCTTTATTTCCTCTGGCTTGTATCCAATGGTTTTATCAACAATTTTTCCATCTTTAATATATACGATGGTAGGCAATGCCCTTACGCCATATTGATTTGCCAAATTTTGATTTTTATCTGTGTCTATTTTTATTACTTCAATTCCTTCATTTTCAAGGTCTTTTATTGTAGGTTCAAGGGCCTTACAATATCCGCACCAGTCGGCATAAAATTCAAGCATAACCGTATTGTCTGTAATATTTAAACTTATCTCATGGTTTTCATTGTTATTTGTCCCATCTGCTGTCCCCACACATCCAGCAAATAATATCATTGAAGATAGGGAACACAATATTAACAGTTTTATATATTTGCTCATTTTATCATCTAAAATTTAAATATTCTCAGTTTCATATATTTTTTTAACCCTACCCACTTCGCCACCAGTTAAACGAACTTTAATTCCATGGGGGTGCGATGGTGATTTTGTTAATATATCTTTAATTATACCTTTTGTTAATTTGCCTGATTTTTGGTCTTTTTTCAATACAATTGAAACACAACCGCCTATTTTAATATTTTTTCTTGTAGTTCCTGACATATTTTTCCTTTATATATTTTTATTATCTTCCTATTTATTATATTCTATTATACTTTTTCTTCCAATTCTTTCTTTAAATCCATTGCTATTTTAACCCATTCTTCTTTATACGGTGTTTCTGATGCCATCATAACAAGACTTTTTCCATGATATGCTTTTCTAACCCGCATACCCTCAGGAAATACTCTATTCATAAAGTCCAATATCTTTAATTTAAAATCATCCTTTGCATCATGAATAACCATATCCAAATCAATATCCGAATCAGTTAGTAATTCAAATCTTGATGGTTGGTCTATTATATTTATTTTATCAAACAATTCATGGGCATAAGTTTCATCTGTTATTTTTAGCAAAGATATTGTTTTATTTGGGTCTTTTTCGTCTGGTTTTGATTCCTCCAAACTAACAATATCTCTTAATTTTATTAATTTTGATGTTGTTTTTGGGAGAGCTCCAATAATAAATAGTGGCTCTTCTTCCATACATATCATTTTTACTTCAATTAATGATTTTCCGATTACCAAATCTTCAAGTGCAGTTTGAACTATTTTATCATATATTTTTTGGCCTGCTTCGTCTTGACATTCAACATAAATTTTAGCCATGATATCACTCCAATTATATGTATATGTATATATGTGCATATAATTATTAATAAATTATCTATAAATATATAGTCAATCTTTGGCCTTTTTCACTAAACCGTCTCAAAATCGCAAAGCGATTTTTACGATCGTATAAATTTTTCAGAGAAAAATTTAGAGATCCCATAATGAAAAGCTAAAATCTCTACTCCATTACCAATAAATAAAGAAATTCATTTACAAAATCTTCGATTTTGTACAAAATCCTAAAAGGATTTTGTTTACAAAAGCTATGCTTTTGTATAAAATCTCGAAGAGATTTTATTTAATAATTTCTCAAAACTCCGAAGGAGTTTTTACGACCTCAAAATTCCAGAGGAATTTTTACGATAGGATGGATAAGGGATAGTTATTGAAGATTAACTATAAATAATACTTATTTTATACTATAATAAAATAATTTATAATAAATACTATATTATTATTTTTAGTTGATTATATTATTATTCTTATTATTTTTCATTATTAACAATATTACATAATGTTTTTATGATATATAATATTTTTATTTAATTTAAAAATTAATCAAAATTAACTGTGATACAATGGGAAAAAAAGATAAACGATGGGTAATGCAAAGAAAAAACGATTTTTACTACAAACTTGCAAAACAAAATCATTACCGTTCAAGAGCATCATATAAATTACTTCAATTAAATGAAAAATTTGAAATAATTTACGAAGGAGATAATGTTGTGGATTTAGGTTGTGCCCCCGGTGGTTGGTTGCAAGCCTCCTATGACCTTGTGGGGGAAGATGGCTTTGTAATTGGTGTGGATTTACAAAAAGTAAAGCCATTAAGGGAAGAAAATATTGTAGCTATTCAGGGCGATATGACTAAAAAAGAAACAATAAATAAAATAATAGATTTAATGCCCTCTAAGGCTGATGTTGTAATATGCGATGCTTCACCGAATATTAGTGGAGTTTGGGAAGTTGACCATTCTCGTTCTATTGAATTATCTTTAATGGCACTAATTGCTACAACTCATTTATTAAGAAAAAACGGTAATTTTGTGGTAAAAGTATTCCAAGGTAGTTTATTTGACCAGTATGTCCAATTATTAACAAAATACTTTAAAAAAGTCCAAACCACAAAACCTAAAGCCTCCCGTTCTGTTAGTGCCGAAGTTTATGTAATTGGAAAAAAATTTTTAGGAAAAAAATTTGATAAAAATACAGATTTTCCGATTATTAAATTAATAGAGGATAATGAATTTTTAGATAGGTATATTGAAGAAACACATGAAAAAAAAGAGGGCAATGAAACTTCTGACAATGATGAGGACAATAACAAAAACGGGCTTATGATTAAAAAAATCAAGGAGCTCCGAGGAAAAAGAAGTAAATTATAATATTTAATTAATTTATTTCCAAAGTTCCAATTCTTTTCTTTTAATATCTTGCCTATGTCTTTCAAGGTATTTATACATTTTAGAGTGAGAATTTCCCCTTAATATCATATTTATGGCTTCTTTTGCTATTTGAACAGATTCATAATCTCCCAATACGGCAATTGTTTTTCCATAAACAGATACATCTGTATCAGTTAATTCTTCAATATATCTTCTGGATTTTCCACCACTTCCGATTACTCTTCCCTTTAATCTTTTGACAGCATTATCTGAACTGGCATGTTCTGTAATATCTATTATTTCAATAATATAATCATCAGAAATTAATTTTAATGATTTTTCAGGATTAAATCCCCTGCCTATTGCCTTTATTATGTCCCTTGCTTTCCAAGTTGCCAGTGGGTCTTCCTGTTCTTTTGTGGAAAATATTGTTATTTCTCCATCTTCTTCAATATCAATTTCTACTTTTAATTCTTTTTCTATTCTATTTTTAATTTCTCCGCCTTTTCCTACTATAACTCCAATTCTTTCTTTTGGAATTTTTAAAACTTCAACATTCATAGCTGTATCCATAATTATCACTTAAAACTATATTATTAAAATTTTTTATTTTAAAAAAATATTTGTATTATATTATACTGAGTTATAAATTAATAAAAAATATATAAAAATTAATATAAAAATTAATATCCTATTGCTAATTCTTCTTCAATTGGTCGGAGCTCCTCCCCAGTTATATATTTAAATAATTCTTTATAATTGCAGGAAACTCCTTTTTTAATAAAGTAATTACAAACATTTTTTATATCTCTAATCAATAAAGATTTTGAAAGGGGATGCTGTATTACAACACCCTGGGAAAAGTCAATATAAACAGGCTCATTATCTTTAATCAATATATTATACTCCGATAAATCCCCATGAACAATTTGGGCATCATTGTATAATATTTTTAAATCTTCCACAATGGTATTATATAATTTGGAGTAATCTATATCTCCATTGTAATCTTTTAATCGAGGGGCTGGAATATCTCCATCGCCCACCAATTCCATTAACATTACATTGTCCCGTTTTAATATTGCTTTTGAGCTATTTACATATTTATTTGCTCTTAATAGATTTCTATATTCTTTATCTACCCAGGCATGTATTATCTGTCTGGTGGAGCTCTTTCTTAAATGAAATCGTGGGTCTCCTTGGATATATTTCCACATAGTTTTAAAATCACAGGTTGAAACTCGATAAACTTTTACAGCACAATATTTATTATCCTTAACTGCTAAAAATACTATTGATTCCTTTCCAGAATTAATTATTCCAAGATATTCATCAACATGATTTGCATTTAAAAGTCCGAACAGTGCCAACTGGGTTTTTTTATCAAATACACTATTTTCAGTTTTGAAATCTTCCAAAAATTTCTTTTTTCTTTCAATTATTTTTTTCTGGTATTCGTTATCCAGTCGTTTTTCCTGTTTATTGGGGTTTTCCATAATATCCCCCATTTTAATCATATGCTTGTTTTAAATATCCTTTTTTAGATAACCAGCTTACCTGTCCTTTTGTATATCTCCAAATAATATCACATTTCTGGTCGGATTGAACCTCCCAAGGCACTACTATTACGATATCCCCTTCTCGGACCCATATTTTTCTTTTTAATTTTCCTGGGATTCTACCCATTCTTGTATGTCCGTCCATACATCTTACTCTTACTCTACTTGCTCCAAGCATTTGCTCTATTATTCCCAATATTTCATTGTTTTCTTCCCTTGGAGTTCTAACTCTTGTGGGTTGCTGTGGCGCCATTGGCTTCTTCTGCAATTTATCACCTATTTTTTTTATTTTATATTCATTGTTATATTAATATGAGCTAATTAGTTTATTTTATTATTCTATATAATATGTTCAAAAACTTGTTGCAAATATATTATTACCGATATTTTTAAAATTTTATTTAATATTATGGCCCATATTGAACAAATTTTTTGAACACACCACAATTTGTGTTTCATAAAAAAATAATTATATACTATAATTACCATATCATTATTGTCTTAAATATGAATGGTAGTTTATATATAAATAGTTATGGTGGAAAAATGTGCATATTTTGTAAAATTGTAGATGAAGAAATACCTGCAAAAATAGTTTATGAAACAAATACTACAATTGCCTTTTTAGATGTCAATCCAAAAACCAAGGGGCACACAATTATAATACCTAAATCTCATTATGAAACTTTTGAGGAGCTCCCTGACAACATACTAATGGATTTAATGAAAACTATTAAAGAAGTAATAAAATTATTAAAACCATTAAATTATGAAGGATACAATATTTTAAATAATAATAAACCAATTGCAGGTCAGGAAATTCCACATGTTCATTTTCATTTAATACCAAGATACAGCAATGAACAGGAAGAAATTATAAAAATGTCAAAATCTATAAACTGCGATTTAGATGAAATATTATCGTGTGTTCAAAAAGATTAGTTTTAACCGTTAGCCCATATAAACAAATGGTTTATACATATAGACCTTATTTTCTTATTTTATAATTTATACGAGATATTAATAGCAATTATGGTTACAATATATTTATACACTAAAATATTCCAAATCATAAACTAAACAATTTTTTCGGAGCTCCCTTTCAATTGATTATGATATTAGATTTTCTAATCAAGATATTATCATTAAAATATGTAAAAAGAAAAATATATATAAAATAAAATAACAATATTACCAAAGATATAATTATATAGTACATTAAAAAATCTAATAGGGCGATAGAATGAGTGCTGAAATTTTAAATAAACTTGCAGAATCTGTTGTAAATCTAGATGAAAATGGAGCCTTGAATGCAGCGCATGATGCATTAAAAACTGGAATTCCTGCACAGGTGGCCATAATTGAAGGGTTGTGTGAAGGCATGAAATTAGTCGGTAAGAAATATGAAGAAAAAGAGTATTTCGTTCCAGAAGTATTAATGGCCTCAAATGCCATGAATAAAGCCGTAGATGTCTTAAAACCACATGTAATAATAGATGAAGACGATATTCCTGCTAAGATTGTAATGGGCGTAATTCAAGGAGATATTCATGAAATAGGAAAGAATATTGTAGCAATGATGACAGAAGCAGGAGGTTTTGAAATTCATGATTTAGGTAGAAATGTACAGTGTGAAAAATTCGTAGATTATGCCATAGAAAATAACGCAGATATAATCATGATGTCTACAATGATGACAACCACAATGTACAATATGAAAAAAGTTATTGGTATTCTGGAAGAAAAAGGTGTTAGGGATAAATTTATAGTAATGATAGGTGGAGGTCCGGTATCTTCTGCTTTTGCAAAAGAAATAGGTGCAGATGCATATACTGAAAATGCTAACGAAGCGTTAAATGTTGCCAAAGAACTCTATAAAAAACGAAATAATGGACAATAAATAGGTGAAAAAAAATGACTCCAAAAGAAAGACTTTTAGGGGCAATTACTGGAAGCGGTATTGATAGAATACCTGCGGCCCCACTTATTGGAAACTTTGCTGGAAGAATGGCAGGGTATACCGTAAATGAAATTGCAAAAGATGGAACTAAATTGGCTAAATCCTTAGAATACACATACAACATGATTAAACCAGATTTGGTAACAATATTAACGGATTTAAGTATAGAAGCTGAGGCCATGGGTTGTGAATTGGAGTATTTTGATAATGATGTCCCAGTAGTTAAAAGGCATGTATCACTCGATGAGATATCCATTCCGAATCCTGAAAAAGACGGAAGAATGCCCGAATTTTTAAAATGTATTGAGCATCTTGTGGAAAAAATTGGAAATGAAGTATTTATTGGAATGTGTGTCCCAGGACCATTTACAATAACGGGAAATGTTCACGGAGCAGAGAGTATGATGATGGATTTGGTAATGAATCCAGATGTTGTTAAAGAGGAAATAAAACTGGCAACAGAAACCTCAAAATTATTTATAAATGCATGCATGGATAGGGGAGCGATACCTTTAATTTGTGATCCAATAGCATCTGGTTCATTAATAAGCCCGAAATTTTATGAGGAGTTTGCACTAAATCCCTCCAAAGAGATTGTAGATGAAATACACAAACGTGGATTACCAGCAGTATTGCATATTTGTGGGGACTCAAATCCAATACATGACCTTATGGCTGAAACCGGGGCAGATTTTTTAAGTGTTGATGCCAATGTTAATTTAAAAGAAATGAAAGAGAAAGTAGGTAAAAAAGTAGGTATAATTGGAAATATAGATCCTGGAAGCACCATATACCTTGGAAGTAAGGAAGAAGTCATTAATGAATGCAAAAAGGCAATAGAATACGCATCAGACAATCCAAAAGGATTTATTCTTGCATCGGGTTGTGAAATACCATTAGAATCTAAGAAAGAAAATGTAAAGGCAATAGTTGAAGCATCAGAAGTCTATGGAAAAATCTAGTAAAAATCCGATAAATATTAAGATGTTATTTAACAATACCAACAATTTTAACCATATTTTTTTAAAGATGGATTGGGTGTTTTTATGACGCCAAAAGAAAGAATTGATAGTGTCCTTGATGGGGGGACCAATATTCCCTCCGTCCCAATAATAAGCCCATATTTTTTAAATCTTTCATTAAACAAAGACAAAGAACTGTTTAATTTTCATTTAAATTTATATGAGAGATATAAACCAGATTTAATCACATTAATACATGAAAATGTAAGTTTAGAAATTGAAACTTTAAAAATACTGGGAAGGAAAATAAAAGATACATATATAACTGTTGCTTTGGACTGTCCAATATCTTACCTATCTGCAATTGACGATAACTTCATGATAAATCTTTATTTAAAAAAAGAAGAAATTCATTCAAAAATGGACAATTATGTGGAATATCTCAAAGAAAATATTGGAATAATTATAGAAAATGAAGGAATTCCATTTTTAGGAGACCCCACTGCTCCATTCATTGGACCAAAGATGTATGAAGAGTTTGGAATACCCTATTTAAAAAAAATATTTAGATTTATAAAATCTTACGGAGCTCCGGTATTTTTACATATATGTGGCGAATTAACTCCAATTATTGACCAGTTGAAAAAATTGGATATCGATGTTTTAAGTTTTGAAGATAGTTTGGGTGTTGTAGGAGCTCTTGACTGTGTATTGATGGGAAATATAAAGCCTAAGGATATGCTGAATGATTGCATAGACTCTAAAATAAATCAGGTTATAAAAAATAAGGGAAAACAGCACATAATAGCGACAGGTTGTGAGTTGCTTCCCAATACTCCCGAAAAAAACATTATTAAATTAATTAACTCGAGGGTGGATTATGATTGACATTGAAGAAGAAGTTAAAAATAGAACTTTGATAGCACCAATGGGTGGGTGTTATATTGCAAAACTTTATGGATGCGGTAAGAAGCACCATTTTTGTAGAAATGGGGAAATTTTTGGTAAAGCACTTTGTAAGGCAAAGGAACATTTTGGCCATGATATTATCCATCTTTCCTCAGATATATATGTTGAAGTGGAAGCCATGGGATTGTACGATTGGAGCTGTATATCTGAGGGCTATGGGAAGATGGATGAAGATTTTGATTTGGATAGTTTAACGATTGATTTAGATGGTGGGAGAATTCCCGAATACAGAAAGGCAATTGAATACTGCAACTCAAAAAATAATACGGCATTTGTAAGCGTAAGTGCCCCATTTACTCTTGCAGCAATTCTGAGAGGCATTGATAGATTTATGATAGATTTAATAAAAAATGAAAAATTTGCTAAGGATTTGATTAAAAAAACTACAGAGATATCCAAAATTGTTATAGAAGATATAAATGAGATTGCACACCCTTTTGTTGTTGATGCGGTGTCATCTTCCTCCCTTATTAGTCCAGAATTTTATAGAAAATTTGCTTTTAAACCGATAAAAAAAGTAATGAAGGCATGTGATTTTCCCATCTTACACATGTGTGGAGACATAAACCCAATATTAGATGATGTTAAAAAAACAGGAACAAAAATTATAAGCTTTGATGATAATTTAGATATTTCTAAAGCCTTTGAGGCATTTAAAGACTTAATTGTTTTTGGAAATATTGACCCTTCAATGATGTATTATTCAAAAGTAGATAAAGTAGAAATGGAAGTAAAGAAATGTATGGAAGCTAAGGGTGGTGATTTCATATTGTCCACTGGATGTAGCCTCCCAGTGGGAGCTCCAAAGAAAAATTTAGAGGCGTTAGTGCATTATGGGGGGTGTTATGATGTATAATATTACATACATAAAAGAGGATGGAACTAAAAAATCAATTAAAGTTAAAGAAGGAACCACAATACTTGAAGGAGCGATAAAAGCGGGAGTTTATATTGATGCTCCATGTGGAACGGGGAAATGTGGTAAGTGTAAAGTTTTAGTGGAGAAAGGTTTAGAAAATATTGATAAGGATAGTATTGTGGAAGATGAGTATGCACTGGCATGTGTGGCAAAAGTTTATGGGGACATATCAATTAATGTTCCAAATTTCCAAGGTGTGGTTTGTAAGGATATCACCAACGAAGTTGGTGAGCTACAAACTCGAAGAGTTTGTTCAATTACCGAACAATGTAAAGGTGAGCTACAAAATCTCGAGGGATTTCATCCGATGTCTTTAAACCCCGATATTGGAATAAATAAAATTACTACAACAGTATTGGAATCATCTAACTATAACCTAACATTAGATGCAATAAATAAGCTTAATTCTATGAAGTTATCGGACGAAGTAACTTTAATATTAAAGGGAGATAATGTCGTTAATGTAGAAAAAGATTTTTCTGGAATTTATGGGCTTTCAATTGATATTGGGACTACATCTGTTGTTGTATATCTTGTTGATATTTCTAAAGGTATTGTTTTAGATAATATTTCTTTTTTAAATCCTCAGAGGCAGTTTGGGGCAGATGTTGTTTCAAGAATAGCATACAACAACGGAATTTTACTGCAAAAAACACTTATAACTGAATTAAACGATTCTATATCAAAATTATGTTCAAACAATAACATAAAAATGGATAATATTTATGAAGTTAGTGTGGTAGGAAACACTGCTATGATACACTTCTTTTATGGAATAGTCCCAAAAAATCTTGCAACCCATCCTTATGTTCCAACATTTAAAAACTCACCATATCTTCCTGCAAAAGAGTTGGGGCTAAACCTAAGAAACGCATACATTTACACACTTCCGATAATAGGAGGTTATGTTGGGGCAGACACAGTTGGAGCAATTTTATCATCTGAAATGCATAAAAAAGATGATATAAGTCTCCTTATAGATATTGGCACAAATGGGGAAATTGTTTTAGGGAATAAAGAAAAGTTATTAACCTGTTCATGTGCAGCAGGTCCTGCATTTGAGGGTGTCAGCATAGAGCATGGGACAAATGCTAGAGAGGGGGCAGTATGTAGAGTAAAAATAGATGAAAATAACATATACTATGAGACCATAGGAAATAAAACGCCCCCTATTGGAATATGCGGGTCTGGAATAATAGATATTGTAGCTGAATTTTTAAAATCCGGATTAATTAATAAAACCGGTAGATTTACTGGAGAACATAAAAACTTAAAGGAAAATAAATTTATCATTGAAGATTCTATTTATTTCACACAGGGCGATATTAGGGAAGTACAGCTTGCAAAAGGGGCAATATATGCAGGAATAAAAATTCTCTGTTATGAATATGGAATAAGTATGGAAGATATATCTAATGTATATGTTACTGGAGCATTTGGATGTCATATCGATGTTGAAAATGCAAAGATTATCGGACTTTTACCGGATTTGGATAATATATTGAGTATTGATAATGCTGCTGGAAGGGGGACTATAATGGCTTTACTATCTAAAAAAATTAGAAATGAAGCCGATAAGTTGGCAAAAAATACGAAATATATTGAATTAAGTAGTCATGATAATTTTGAAAGTGAGTTCATATCTGCCCTTGGGTTTTAACCATTATATTTTTATACACTCTTTTATTCACGAATCCTTCGGCAGAAAGCCCATGACTCCGTAGTGAGCGAAGCTCACGAAGGGCTATAAAATCCTTCGGATTTTGTTCAATTAGTCGTGGGAGTAATACAGATTATATATTATCTTATAGGTTTTATCCCAATTATAGTAGTTATTAGAAAAAGAGTGGAAACTAATTTATCGTCATTAACTGGGCATCTCAAAGAAGCTCTTATAAAAAAATAAAAATTAAGGGCATTTAATATTAATTTAATATATATTAATGTATTATCATATCTACTTATTTTAAATATTTTGGCGTAGCTAAAAATACACCAATGTGAACATCTTCGTCATAATAAATTGTATCTATTTCCTTTAATTTTTCTTTTATTTCTTCCCTGTCGGATTCTAATGGGTTGTATTTTTTCGATGCCACTGTAAAATTCCAAAATCCGCTGGGGTATGTTGGAATAGTACATACCAATGGTTTGATAATTCCAAATCCTGCTTCTTTTAAGTAATTTCCAACATCTTTTATTAAATCTGTATTAAATAATGGGCTCTCTGTCTGCTGAACCATTATACCATCATCGGTAAGACATTTAAATACATTTTTATAGAATTCTTCTTCAAATAATCCTTTTGCAGGTCCAACTGGGTCAGGGCAATCCACCAATATTACATCATATTTCTTTTCTGTTTCGGCTACATATTTAATTCCATCAGTGAATAATGTATTTACCTTTGGATTATCAATTTCACAGCTTAATTTTGGCATGTGTTCTTTACAGGCTTCAACAACCTTTTCATCGAGCTCCACAAAATCAATGGATTCTACTGATGGGTGTTTTACAACTTCCCGAACTGTTCCGCCATCTCCACCACCTATAACAAGAACGGTTTTAGGATTTGGGTGAGTAAATAGTGCTGGGTGACTTATTAATTCGTGATATATAAATTCGTCTCTTTCTGTGGTTTGATAGGTATTGTCCAATATAAGAACTTTTCCAAAATCATAGGTATCTATAATTTGGATTTCTTGAAATTCTGATTTTCCCGTATAAAGCACATCCTTTACTTTTGTGGATAATTTAAGACTTTTTGTTTGATATTCTGAATACCATAAATCAAATTTCATAATCCTCCCTCTTAAATTTGATACTCCTCTAATTTTAGAATTATAGTCAATCTTGGTCTTTTTATTTAATAATAAGCCGGATAAGGGACAATTATTGAAGATTAACTATATAAGGGGAGCTCCTTAATTATTAACTTACTTAAAAATAATAAATTTATTCTACCATACTTCCTCTTTTTATATCTATTATATCAAATTTAGCAGGTTTTAAAAAATCCCTTATTGCCGGAATAGCATCTTCTGGATTTACATGCTCTCCACAGGTAAATATATCCATTGCCGCATATCCTATTTCTGGCCATGTGTGGATACTAATATGACTTTCCGCAAGAACTGCAACTCCCGTAACTCCTTGTGGCGAAAATTTATGGGTTCTTATGCAAATAAGTGTTGCCCCGCATGAATTGGTGGCATCCTCCAACATTTTTTCTACCCCTGCCTGATTGTCTAATGCCTGTTTATCACAATCCCAGAGCTCCATTATTAGATGTTTTCCCAGATGTTTCAAATAATCTCACCTTTTTTCTTTTTATATATTTTATTGTATATTTTATATTGTATATTATTTATACCACAGTGCAACAGCTGCAAAGGCACAGCCAATATTTTCCACAGTGCATTCAGATGCTAAGGATATGATTTTATCAATTTCCCAGCCTCTCATTTCAAATCCTGTCTTTGCCATTTCTCTTACAGTATCTTCTGTTTCTTTTTTTCCACCGATTGCACTATATTCCATTATTAAACCGCATAATTCCTTATCCTTCGGTATTGCCACAGAAACTGCTGCTGATACGGTTTCGCCTTTTATATCGCTTGTTTTATATCCGTATGCCGTAGGAACTAATGAACCCATCGGAATATCTGGTAATGGAACTACCTCTGCTTTTGGTGGCATAATACTACTAATTTTAATTAAATTTACATTACATATTCCTGCATCCAAAAGAGCCATATCAAAAGCATTTAATGGATTATTTGTATCTCCCTTTCCTGCAACAAGGGAAATTGTATTTGGAGCCTTATATGGGGAATGAATTGGACTTATATTATCGTTCAAAAAAAACACCTCTATTATTTTTTTTAGTTTTTTAGTTTTTTTAGTTGGTTTTCACTGTATATTTTATGTTTCGTTATACTTCTTTATTTAAATTATTTATAGATGGTTAAAATTTAAAACTTATTAATAAAATAATATAAAATACTTCAAATACTACATATTAATAATATATAAAATATTCGGTTATGGCAAATACAATATACAAATAAAAAATATTAATAAAAAATAAACAATTATTTCCGTGATATTGTGAAAATACTTATAATTACTGGAAAACAGGCATATTCAAAAGTAAAAGATGCCGTAAAAAAATATAATTTTATAGATGTTCATGAGGCAACCGTATCAATTGCAGCATTTTTAACACCAAATATGATTATAAAAGAAATTAAAATGCTTGAAAATATAAAAAATGATAAATTATGCAATATTTATGATTATATATTAATTACCGGATTAGTTAGGCATGATTTAAGCAAAGTATATGATGAAACCAACATATTATGTTATAAATCTACCAGAGAGGCATCGGATATCCCATTATTAATTGATAATTTAAATGAAATATCGTTATCTACTACGGATTATGCAGATAATCAAATAACAAAATTCGTAAAAATGAAGGCAGAACAGGAAATTAACGAAATAGAATTAACACCAATAATAGACAATGATGGAAAAGAAAATATAATTATAGGAAATTTAAAAGTTGGCAATAGATATCCCATGAGAGTATTGGGGGAAATTATACATACACCTTGGCTAAGCGATAAGGAATTAGAAGAAAAAATAACATATTACCTAAATAGTGGGGCAGATATGATTGATTTAGGTATGATTAGCAATGAAAATCATTCTAATGAATTAAAAAGAATAATAAATATAGCAAGAGATTTAACAGATAAACCAATTAGTGTAGATACCCTTAACACCAAAGAACTAATAACTGCCATAAAGTTGGGCGTAGATATGATATTAAGTGTAGATGGCGGAAATTCTGAGGAATTAATCCCCTATTTAAAGGATAGTAATACCACAGCAGTAGTTTTGCCAACAAACTATAAATTAAATTCAGTTCCCGAAACAATTGACAATAAAATAAATCAATTGGAAAAAAACATAAAAAAATTAATGGACAATGACATACAGGTTGTAGCCGACCCAATATTAGAACCAATTAACAATAATGGTTGCAATTTTACGGAAAGTATTATTGCCTGTAAATTATTTAAGGAAAAAAATAATATTCCAATGTTCTTTGGAGTGGGAAATGTATCGGAATTATTTGATGCCGATAGCAACGGAGTAAATGCAACCCTCACGGCAATAGGTTCTGAAATCGGGGCAAATATATTATTTACGCCAGAAGCCTCTGGTAAATGCAAATACTCTATTAAAGAGTTAAAAATAGCTTCAAAGATGATGTTTTTAGCAAAAAAAAGAAAATCGCTTCCAAAAGATGTGGGATTTGATTCAATAAATTATAAAGATAAAAAATTTGATGAACTAATTACATTTAAAAATTATAACAATATTCCCATAATTGAAGCAAAAGAAAATAATAAACAGATTTTAGACGAAGGAAGCTTTAAAATAGAACTTGATAGAAAAAATAAACAAATAATTGCCATATATTTTGATAGGAGAAAAACACCCCAATTAATTATTAAAGGGAGCTCCTCAAAAGAAATTTATGACACTGCATTAGAACATAATCTTATTAAAAAAATAGACCACGCATCATATTTTGGTAGGGAGCTCCAAAAAGCAGAAATCGCCTTAAAGATTGGAAAAAAATATAATCAAGATTTTGAATTGTTTTATAATGAATTTTGGAAATAACTTTTAAAAAATAAAAAAAATAAGAAAATAAATAATTTATTTATTCTACCAATAACCTTGCGGTTTCTGGTGAGTATCTCCATTTTGCAGGTAATACTTTTGTGTTTCTGTAATATTTTACCAATCTTCTTATTTTGGATTCCGTTAATTGTAATCCTCTTTTAGAGTGAATATCTTTTGTATTCTCTTCTAAGTGGTTTCTTAAGTTAATGGCCTTTTTCATTAGATTGAATAAATCTTCTGGTATTTCAGGATAAACATTGTTATCTTTCATAATTTGAGCTACTGATTTTCCAGTAACTAATTTTACATCAGGAATTCCATAGGAATCTCTCAAAATTAATCCAATCATTGCGGATTGTTTTCCTTCTTTTGCCATTTTAACTATTACTTCTTCGGTCTCCTCAGCGGTTATGTTTGCCCATGCAGGAACTTCTGTTCTTAATGGTCTTGTTGAACCGGAGGAACCTCTTTTTCCAGAGTGTAATCTTGCCATACTATACACCTTTTTATTTTTTTGGTTTTTATTGTAGTTAATCTTCGGACTGTTCCACTAACTCATTTCCACTTATTTAACGCCATATAAATTTCCATTGGAAAATTTAGAGATTGTAAAATCAAAATAGAACAAATAAGGGACAGTTCTTGAAGATTAACTATATGCCGATGATTCCCAGCTCTTCAAGCTTTACGACTAAATAGGATATGGGAATATAATATATAAATGTTTTGTATATGGTATATAGGGGAGCTCCTAACCTCCCACATTTATTATTTTTATAGTTGTTCCTGTTCCTGCTCTGGTTCTTGTTGTGGTCTAACTCTCGCCACTGTGATATATCCTGTATGTCCCACCATTCTCGTAGATGGTCTAACTCCTTTTTCTGAAATATCCATATTTCTAACAATACATTCAACAGTTAAAATATCTAAAAATCCTCGTTCTTTTAAAGCTTCAACTCCTTTTTTAGCCTGTTCGATATAAGGAACATACATAGCTATTCTTCCTTTTGAAGGATTTAAAGCTTTTTTAGCATGTTCTACTACATTCCACGGGTCAGGCATATCTAAAACCAATACATCAATATTGGTTTCTTCAATTCCTTCGGTTATATCCCCTATTTTTTGAATTACATTACATAATCCGCTTTCTTTTATTTCGTTTGTTTCTATTATTTCTTCTTTTTCGCTTTCGGTTTGTTCCTCTTCATCAATTCCAATTATTTTTTGGTTTTCTTTCACTGCCCCCACAATTTCTAAATTTGTTCTTGCTATTTTTGCAGCATCTGCTCTTTTTTCATAGGTAATTACTTTACCATTTTTACCAACGGCATTTGCTAAATATATCGTTAAAGCTGCGGAGCCTGTTCCGGCTTCTACCACTGTCTCCCCGTCCTCTATACCGCAATATGCTATTATCATACCAATATCTTTTGGCAACAGCGTAGTTACACTTCTTTTCATTTTCTTAATAATATCGTAGGTTGTTGGCTCGACTAAATAAAATTCGTGGCCATTGTGGGACTTTATTGCTGTTCCTAATGGTTTATCCGATATATTAATTACGCCCAAATCATTTCCAAACTCATTTACTTTGTTTTTTAATAAATATTTTTTTTCTCTTTCGTCAATTATTAATTTTTTAGTTTTCAAAATTCCACCAGTTTAGTTTGTTTTAATTCTATATTGGTTTTAATGCGTTTTGAATCTTTAATTTTATCTACGGTATTTTTATCTTCAATTTTTTTTAATAATTTTTTTGAAGTATTCCAACTTTTTCTTGCAATTTCAGGGAGCTCCCTGTTTTTTTCAACATAATTTGCCAAATATTTTTGTGTTATTTTATCACTTGGATAGCCACTACCAATCTCACCATATATCTTTTTATATTCTTCTATTTTTCTATCTCTTATTACTTTCGCAATTATCGATGCAGCTGAAACAATTTTATAATTTTCGTCGGCCTTATGTTCGGCTATAATTTTAATATTATTTTCGTCATTTACTATTAATTTAGATTTTATTTGATTTGCAAATGCCTTTTCATTGCTACTACAAGCATCAATATATATTTCTATTTGCGGAGTGGCTGTTTGAATTTTACTATTTTCCTTATAATTCGGATATTCTTCCTTTAAAACAGAATTTATTAATTTAGTGAAAGCCATTAATTCTATTTTATTTAAATTTATGGTATTCATTAATTTATCAATAGTTTTTGCTTCAAGAATTTCATATCTTACATCATAATTATTTATAATCATCTCAAATAGCTCTTCTCGTCTATTTTTACTATGTTTTTTACTATCTTTAATATCCAACTTTTCAAAGTTTTTTAGGTCTTGCCCTTTAATTTTTACCAATGCAATAACCATAGGTCCCAAAACAGGACCCCTACCAGCTTCATCTAATCCAATTATTAGTTTATTATTATCATTCATTGTATCAATATTATCCTTATCAATATTATCATTATCATTCATTGTATCACGGAATATTATATATACTTTAAACTACTTATTATATTTGCAGTTGATTATATGATACTGTGGAGACAGTCCCACCTATAAGGCGACCGTATTGAGATGCCATCAGGTTTCAGTGAATATACGATTTTCCAAAGGTGGGTATATTTTATGTCTTAATCTAAATATTATATTGCTATTCTCTAAATTATTACAATTATTGTTATTATGTACGCTTTTTTTTATTTTATACACCCAATATTTAAAACCGAGGTGAAATATTGTTAAAAAATATGGATAATTCTTTTGATATTTTAGATATTAAAGCAAGAGAAGTTATAGACTCAAGAGGAAACCCTACCGTAGAGGTTGAGGTATTAACCGCAGGTGGATATGGTAGTGCCATAGTTCCAAGTGGTGCATCAACGGGAACCCATGAAGCCGTAGAATTGAGAGACAAAAGCCAGAGATTTGGTGGAAAAGGAGTTTTAGTTGCTGTGGATAATGTCAATAGTATTATTGCACCTGAATTAATCGGATTTGATTCAAGAACGCAAAGGGAAATTGATACCTATATGATAGAATTGGATAGAACGGCAAATAAAGGAAAATTAGGAGCTAATGCAATACTTGCCGTATCAATGGCAGTGGCAAAAGCAGCAGCAAGCACGGCATCACTTCCATTATACAAATACATTGGTGGATGTAATTCATATATTATGCCTGTTCCAATGATGAATGTTATTAATGGAGGGGAGCATGCGGGAAATGCCCTTGAATTCCAAGAATTTATGATTATGCCCGTTGGAGCAGATTCAATCAGCGAAGCCATAAGAATGTGTGCTGAAACATACCACACACTAAAAAAAGTGATAGTTAGCAAATATGGGAAAAATGCTTCAAATGTTGGAGATGAAGGAGGATTTGCACCACCGGTAAGCGATATAAGGGAAACACTTGATTTATTAACCGATGCCGTTAAAATGGCAGGTTATGAAGATGAAATTACATTTGCTTTGGATTGTGCGGCAAGTGAATTTTACAATAAAGATGATAACAAATATATTGTAAAGGGAGCTCCTTTATCTTCCGACCAACTTATTTCATTATATAAAGAAATATGTGATGAATATCCAGTAATATCCATAGAAGACCCACTTGATGAGGAGGACTTTGAAGGATTTGCCTCACTTACCAAAGAATTAAAAGGAGTTCAAATAGTTGGGGACGATTTATTTGTTACAAACACAGAGAGATTGAAAAAGGGAATAGAAATGGGAGCTGGAAATGCCTTATTATTAAAGGTAAATCAGATAGGAACACTATCAGAATCAATAGATGCGGCAAATCTTGCTTTTAGAAATGGATATGGTGTGGTTGTATCCCACAGAAGTGGGGAAAGTGAGGATAACACAATTGCAGATATTTCCGTTGCTTTAAATGCGGGACAGATTAAAACGGGAGCTCCTGCGAGAGGGGAAAGGACAGCCAAATATAATCAATTAATTAGGATTGAAGAAGAAATAGGATATCCTAAGTATGCAGGTAAAAATATTAGATGTCCTTTTTAAATATTTTTTTTATTAAATATTTTTTATTAAATACCTTTAACTTCATTCCAATATCTTTTTACAATTTCAACAGATTTTTTAAAGTCGTTAAATTCCTTTTCATCCAATTCAATAGGAACAATTCTTTCTATTCCTTTTTTTCCAATTACTACGGGAACACCAATACATACATCTTTTATACCATCTAATTCACCGTCAAGGTATGTGGATAATGTTAAATATTTTTTATTATCATTTGCAATGCATCTAACCACATTTAACACCGCAGATGCTGGACCATACTCAGAACCTCCTTTTAATTGTATAATCCGTTTTCCCCCATTTTTAACAAAATCCACCACTTCATTATATGGAAAATCCTTATATTCTGGCAATCTTGTTATTGGTATCCCCCCTATCGCCGTGGAGCTAATTAATGGAACCATACTATCCCCATGCTCCCCAATTATTCTGGTTCTAACATCTCCGATATGTGCATTAAAATATTTTGCAATTGCCACCTTAAACCTCATGGAGTCAAGATGAGTCCCCAAACCAAAAACTTGGCTTTTATCATATCCACTTTCAATAAGTGCCTTATGTGTCATCACATCAACAGGATTTGTAATCATAAATAATTTTGTATCGCAAGTTTTACCTATATCTTTTGCATATCTTTTTACAATTCCCGCATTTTTTTTAGCTAAATCCAACCTTGTCATATCTCCTGTCCTCGGAGCTCCGGCTGGAATTATTGTAATTTTACTATTGCAAACTACCGAAAGATCTTTCTCATCATGAACAGAGATTTCAACATCTAATTCTTCTGCGGCTATGGCATCGTATATATCCAATTTAAGTCCCTTTAACTTATCCAGTGATTTTTCCCGTGATATTAAATTAATATGCCTTACATATTTTTCCTTTGCAAGTAATACAGATATTGCAGTTCCTATTTTTCCTGACGCCCCTATTATTGATATTTCCATATTATCACCTCTCTTTTTTAATTCTTGTTTTAATGATTTTGATTTTGTAATTATCTATGTGCCATAAAATATATATAATATAATTGTTGTAATACTTATTATAAAATTATTATTATCTTATAGTATAAATATTAAAAAAATAATACTCCACAGAAAGAATAAATTTATATATTATATAATAATTAAATTAAGATAAGTTTATACATTATAAAATTTAATTTAATTGGTGAAAATATGAATGGCATAATTCGATATACCAACAATAAGGCAAAAACATTATTTAATATTGATGAAATTGATAAACAGGCGATAGCTATTTTGGCAAATGCTCCATTAATGACTGAAAAGGAAATGAGAATAGCCACAAATAGATTAAAAATTATGGCGAAAAAGAAAAAAATTAGGGGCAGAAGAAACATAGGCGATATATTAGATGATTGGGCATATAAAGCATATACTACCACAATGGAATCAATCCAATAGAGATAATCGTATAATTCAATGATGAATTTTATCAAATTTGGGCGAAATGATAAATACCCATATTTTTTTTGTTTCTTCATGGCATAATGTATGCTTTAAATATTCGCCTCATTGGGAGCTCCCTGTGCCTAAGGTTTTTTATGGGTGGTATAGTAGTATATTGTATATAGTATAATACCAACTTTTACCAGCTTAATTTAAAAAATATTTGAGGCGATATATTGAATAATAATATTAATAATGAATACAGCAGTTCAGTTCAAATTGCAAAAAATGCTACTGTATTGGGCGGCGTAATACTTGAAGACTATGTAAATGTTTGGTATGGTGCAGTTATACGGGCAGATGTGGATAAAATAACCATTAAAAAAGGTTCCAACATTCAAGATAATTGCGTAATTCACTGTTCAAAAGGATATCCAACCGAAATAGGAGAATATGTATCGGTTGGACATGGTGCTGTTGTTCATGGTTGTAAAATTGGCAATAATGTGATTGTTGGTATGAATGCCACCATACTTAACGGTGCAAAAATAGGAAACAACTGCATCATTGGGGCAAATACACTTATTACACAGCATAAAGAAATACCAGATAATAGTCTTGTTGTGGGAGCTCCCGGGAACGCAATAAGAACAATTACGGAAGACGAAATATTGGATATTAAAGATAATGCACTGAGATACATAGAATTGTCTAAAAATATGCAATAGTGAATTACCCCTCCCTTACGGACGGGGTTGAACGAAAACCTTTCGGTTTTCGTAGCCCTCGCCCTTCGGGCAAGGCTTCCTGACTCATAGGGGATACTTGCCCAGAGATTACTTTCATATAAGGTATAACTCTGAGTAGAGGTTTCCCCTCCGCAGGCACAACGGACTCTCCAAGCCCTGACTTTAATATATTCAAGGATGCGTTGTAATCCCTATCAATTTTCCAACTGCAGTTTGGACAAAAAAAGATTCTATCGGATAATTTTAATTTATCAACAACACAACCGCAGTTGGAACATTTTTTAGAAGTATGAGCAGGATTTATGAGTA